>DATATO010000229.1:0-7516 GCA_036268755.1 Mycobacteriales bacterium
CAGCCGCTACCGTTGGGAAGGCCAATCGCCGTGTCCCGCATGCGCAGAGGGGTGGGCCAGGTGCAGAGGGACCTTTCCGTCTACCGCAAAAAGCGGCGGGCGAACAAAACGCCGGAACCCATGCCGGCGGCAGGATCCGACGCCGCCGAACCCGTTCACGGCGACCCCCGGTTCGTGATCCAGGAGCATCATGCCCGCAGCCTGCACTGGGACCTTCGGCTCGAGCGCGACGGCGTGCTCGTCTCGTGGGCGGTGCCGAAGGGCCTGCCGCCGGAGCCGGGACAGCAGCGGCTCGCGGTGCACACCGAGGACCACCCGATGGAATATGCTACCTTTTCCGGCCGCATACCCCGCGGCGAATACGGCGGCGGGGACATGTATATCTGGGACTCCGGCACGTATCAGACGGTGAAATGGGACGACGGACACGTCGAGGTCGTGCTCCAGGGCGCCCGGGTGCGGGGGCAGTACCTGCTGATCCGGACGGACAAAAACCAATGGCTGCTGCGTCGCCGAGACGCCCCCACCGATCCGGGCTGGCAGACCGCACCGGGCCACGTCGAACCCATGTTGGCCACCGCCGGCGAGCTGCCGACCGGGCGACACGCCGTCGAGTGGGGATACGAATTCAAATGGGACGGCGTGCGGGCGCTGGTGCGGGTGGAGGGCGGTCGACCGCAGGCGTGGGGCCGCAACAGGACCGACATCACCCCTCGCTACCCGGAACTTCGCGCATTCGCGGCGGCGCTCGGCAGCACCCAGTTGATCGTCGACGGTGAGCTCGTCGCGTTCGGACAAGATGGCCGGCCCAGCTTTGGGGCGCTGCAGCACCGGATGCACCTGGAGAACGAGCGCGAGATCCGCCGGACCGCGGCAGAGGTTCCGGCCAGTTACCTGATCTTCGATCTACTGCATCTGGATGGGCGATCCCATCTTGACACCCCCTACCGGGAGCGACGCGAGCTGCTGGATTCGCTCGAGCTGCGCGGCCCCCAGTGGCTCGTGCCGCCGTATTACGTCGACGGTTCCGACACCGGCCTAGGCGCGGCGGTGACGCAGGCGAGCCGGGAGCAACGGCTGGAGGGTGTGGTGGCCAAGCGCCTCGCCTCGCTCTACCGACCGGGCCGTCGTTCGCTCGACTGGATCAAGGTGCCCAATCTGACGACGCAGGAGGTTGTCATCGGCGGATGGCGCGAAGGGACCGGGCAGCTTCGCGGCAGTATCGGGGCGCTGCTGCTAGGGGTGTATGGCTCCGCCACCGACGAGTTTCGATACGTCGGCGACGTCGGCACCGGCTTCAGTTACCGCGCGCGAGCCGATCTCGTTGGGCGGCTCTCGGCGCTCAATCGTGAGACCTCACCGTTTGCCAACGAGGTGCCTGCCGATCGGGCCCGTGGTGCGCATTGGGTGCGGCCGACGCTGGTCGGCGAGGTGCTCTACCGCAACCTGACCGACGACAACCGGCTCCGCCATTCGGTATGGCGGGGCCTTCGGTCGGACAAGCAACCCAAGCAGGTGCGCGGCACCTGGGACGACACACGGGAGGACGAATGAGCTCGGAGGCAACGGTACAGATTGATGGACAGACGCTGCGGCTGACCAACCTGGATAAGGAGCTATTTCCGCAGGTGGGGCTCACCAAGGCCGGGGTCATCGACTACTATCGTCAACTGGCGCCCGTGCTACTGCCGCACCTGACCGACCGAATCCTGACCACGTACCGCTGCCCCGACGGGGTGGGGAAGTTCAGCTTCTTCGACAAGGACGCGGCGCGCCACGCGCCGCGTTGGGTCCGCACCTGTGCCGTCACGGTGTCCGATGATGAAGATCCGCCCGGATACGCCGTGCTTTCCAACCTTGCGGGACTGATCTGGGTGGCCAACCTCGCCGGCATCGAACTACATGTTCCACAGTGGACGGTAGGTCCCCGCTGCGGACGCCGCTCCCCCGACCTGCTGGTGTTCGATCTAGATCCCGGCGCCCCGGCGACGATTGTGGAATGCTGCGAGGTGGCGCTGTGGCTGCGGGAACGGCTGTCGAAGGATGGGCTCACCTGTTACCCCAAGACCAGCGGATCCAAAGGTCTGCAGGTGTACGCCCCGGTCACGGTGGCAAGCCCCGACAAGACGAGCAACTACGCGCATGCCGTTGCCGACGAGCTGGCCGCGGAACACCCCAGCCGGGTGGTATCGCAGATGAAACGGGCATTGCGCGCGAACAAGGTGTTCATCGACTGGAGCCAGAACAATCCCGCGAAGACCACCGTGGCCCCCTACTCCCTGCGGGCCCGAGACACCGCGACGGCTTCCACTCCCGTCATGTGGGCGGAAGTGGAGGCCTGTCGCACAGCCGAGGACCTGCGCTTCGACTACGCGGCCGTGCTCGACCGGGTAGCGGAGCACGGCGACCTCATGGCGCCGCTGCTCGACCCTGGTCCGAGGCTGCCTAGCTAGTTATTCCGGTTCTTCCAGAATTTTGTGACGCCATGCTCCCTTAAAGCGATGCCGGCGGCACTTAGGCACAAAATGCCGGGATGCTGGTCTGAGATGACCACGGACGAGAAAGGATAGTCCTACACCGGGGCTGCCTTTACTCACAGGCATGTGCAGGGCGGAACGAGTTCCTCGCACGCCACGAGTTCGCCGTGGGCCTCGGCGTCGAGCCCGCAGGCGTGGTCGGTGCATTCGGACTCGCCGGTGGCGTGCACTACCAGGGCGCTGTGGCAGTGGACCCAGCTTCGCCGGCATTCGGCACAGCTGAAGCCCTCGAGCCACACGGTGGCCGTGACCGCCGGGCTACCGACGGGTATCGAAAGCTCGCCGTGCAACGATTGCGTGATCGTCATGATGCCTTCTTCCGATGTTGCCTCGTTTTCGTTTCCGTGTGCTTACGCTGCTTTCCCGAACCGGCCTTGGCCACGCTGCGTTGCAACGCCTCCATGAGGTCCACGACGTTGGTCGCCGCGGGCGGAGCCTCCTCCGGCACGATGGTCTTGCCGTCCCGCTTGCTGTCGATGAGCTTCATGACCCGCTCCCGATAGGTGTCGTGATAGTCCTCGGGCTTGAACTCGGTGCTCATCGCCTCGATCAGTTGCTTGGCGGTTTCCAGCTCTTTACCCTTGAAGGACGCGGACTCGGCGGAGAGGCCGAGGTAGCTGCGGGCGTCTCGGATTTCCTCGGCGAAGTGGAGCGTCTGCAACCCGATGACGTCGTCCATGCCACGGATGACGGTCAGGTACTCCTTGCCGCGCATCACCAACGACGCGACCCCAGCCCGTTTGGTCTGCCGCAGCGCGGCCAGCAGCAGCCCGTAGGTCCGCTGGTAGGCCTCGCCCTGTGCGGCGAGGTAGTAGCTCTTCTGAAAGAAGATCGGATCGATCTCCTCCACCTCGACGAAGCCGATAATTTCCAGCGCCTGCGAGCGGCCGGGTGCGATCTTCTCCAGCTCGTCCGACTCGACGACGATATAGCTGCCGTCGTCGACCTCGTAACCCTTGACGATGTTGGCGAACTCGACCTTTTCTCCGGTCCGCTCGTTGACCCGCTGATAGTGAATGCGGTCGGAGGTGCCGCGCTCGAACTGGTGAAAGCGGACGCCGGTGTCTTCGGTCGCGCTGAACAACCCGATTGGCAGGTTGACGAGCCCGAAGGTCAACGACCCGGTCCAGATCGCACGCGGCATGCCACACCCCCAGCAGTTGCCGCGCCCGGGCGGCGCGGCCGTAGAACCCAAGGCCGCATGAGCAGGTGCGCTGCCCGTGGCCCCGGAGTAGCTCTGCACCATGTGTACCCCATGGATATGCCAATTCCGTGGATTTGCGTGCGGCGAGCAGCAACAATGTGATCTCGCGGCCTCAGACACCCTTCAGAGGGGGTCTGAGGGCTGGTCCTCCTCCGGCGCCAAAAACTGCGTCACGCTGGGGAATCCGGCCAGAAGCACGATCACCGCCGCGGCAATTACCAGCGACACGAAGTTGGAGCCGGTGGAGCTGCCGTCGAGAACGATGGCGGCGTCCCGCACCACGCTCAGCGTGTAGAGCACGAGCGTGGCCACGCGGCCCCACCCGGTACCGCGCAACATGAGCCACGCGAGACCGGCGTTGGCGACGGCGAACACCGCCAGCCAACACGCAGTCACCACCGACGACGTGCTGTCGTGTCGCACAAACATCACCGCGGACGTGAACCCATAGGCCGCCGCCACACAGCCCATCACCATCACAGCGAACCGCAGCGGCCGCGGCGCCGATCGCAACAGCGAAATCATGTCGGAACCCTACGACACTGCGCTTGCACTGGGTTCGCCGAAGTCGGCGCGCGAGGCGCCCCACCGTGCTTGCTCCCCGACGATCCGGACTCCGTCCCACTCGTCGGGGTGTCGACTCCGGCGTAAACCGCCATAAATCGGCTGTGGATATCTGACCGGGTCGGCTTGAGATCCTGCTTTAATAACCCACTGACCAGACAGGAACAACCGGGATATTTGGTGCCATGAAACACATTAGCCGCTCCATAATGGAGCACCTAACCGCTCGCGCTCAGCGGGTTCAGCCACGCGGCGTTGTGGGGCTTATAGCGCTGTTACTCCTCGCGCTTGTCGCGGCGGGATGTGGTTTTTCGGGCTCGTCCATGGGGAGCGGGATGCGGTCGGCGGCAACCGGCCTCGCCGGTAACTGGGTCACTTACTCCAGCCTGTTCGGAGAGGGGAAGGAGGCCACTGGTGCCTTCGTCATCAAGGCAGACGGGACCTACTCCCACTTCACCTTCATGAACGGCAAGCCCGACCCCGACAGTCGTTTCTCTGGGCCCATCACACCGGTCACCGGGTATTCCGGCACCTACATCTTCGAGGACAAGGTGCTCTTTCCCGGCACGAAATACACCGTCAAGCTACGAGGCAACACGCTATCGATCGAAATCAGTCGGAGTTACGTCGAAAAGTACGAGAAAGTCTCGAGGCTGCCGTGAGACCGAAGAGAAGAAACCCCCAATGAGCATCGGCGTCAACAACCGCCCGAACTTCACCGGACCGAGAAGTCGTACCTACACCACAGTCTTACGGACGACGCTCTGCTGCATGATCATGCTGTTAGGCACGGTGAGCGCAGGTTGCGGTTCCAGCGACTCGGGGAAAGACTCTGCGCCCAACGGTAACCTCTGGCCCGGCGCCAACGCGCCAACCCGGGGCGCGGCCGGGGGTAAGTTTCCGAAACTCAGCGGCATCTGGGAGAGTCAGGATCCCCATATCCCGAGCCATATCGATGAATTCTGGGTCGAGCCCGACGGCAGATACGAGCACTTTTTAGGGGACGGCACGAACACTCTGAGACCGGAGACCGGACACGCAGGCTCGATTTCGGCAGTAGCCGGCGAGCCCGATACGTACTCCCTCAGCTGCACGTACGGAGCCTGTCAAAGCGGCGCCCCCCTCTCCCTCACTCTTGAGAGAGATAAGCTGCGGGTCCGGACCAGTGAGGGTGACCGCATATTTACCTGGGCAGGACCTGAGCCCACGTAACGGTCGCTACATTCGCCGTTTACCACTAGAATTCTGCGCAAATCGGACTTATAGTCCTTTGCGTACAACCGCAACAAGTCGTACTCTAACCCTCAAGTTAAGGATTAGAGCGCGGATGAACAAGGTGGTAACCATAGTGAAAAAAGGCGTTCGCTCCGCTATAGCCAGGCTTACTCGCGGCGCGGCGCTGTTGGCGCTCATCGGCTCGGCCGTTATGTTTATGGCCCTGACCCCCGGCACGGCGCAGGCAGATACGGCGCAAGCGGATACGGTGCAGGCGGATACCGCCGATGCGGTCGACGCCTCCGGCCCATTCTCGATCACGGAATTCGCGCTCACCGACGCTGTGCACACCGCATTCATCGCGATGGCCGGAAAATCCGCGCAATCGAGCCAGCAGAAGTACGGCGTGCCGGCCGCCGTGACAATCGGACAGGCAATTCTGGAATCCAACTGGGGGACCAGCGCACTCGCGGTGAAGACCAACAATCACTTCGGCATGAAGTGCGCCAACAACGTGTTCGGCCCCATCGCCACCGGATGTGCCTCGAGCCCCACCTGGGAATGCGCGAACGACAAGGGTTGCTACGGCACCATAGCCATGTTCCGGGTCTACAGCTCAGTGGCGGACTCCTTCGCAGATCACGGCGACAAGCTCTTCCTCGCCGACCGATACCGCAACGCGTTCAAGTTCAGCAACGACCCGGACCAGTTCATCCGCGAGATCCACAAGGCCGGCTACGCCACCGACCCCGGGTATTCCGACAAGGTCATCAAGCTTATGAAGCAGTACAACCTGTACAAGTTCGACAGTGTCGCCAACAAGGTATCGACCGACAGCCCGAAGTAGAGCGCCTAGGCAGCCTCGCCGCCGTCTGCCCATGTTGTGGATAACTAGCAGCGTGTGATCGGGAACCTTTAGGCTGCTGGTTATGAGCTTTTTAGGCCCGGATGTGACGTTAAAGCCGGTGCAGCGCCGGGTTTGGTGGCGGCGCCCGGTTCCCGTACTTGCGGCCGTGTTGGGGCTCGTTGTGGTTGTCGTTGTGGTTGTCGTTGTGGCAGTAGTCGTGGTGCGGGCGCGGAGCGACGACGGCGGGGGCCATAGGGCTCCGCGCAATACGGGTAGTAGCCAGTCGCCGACCGGGCCGAGCAAGCCGGTTCGGCCCAGCGAGAAGCCGCCGGTTCTGCCGGGGGCGGCACACGAGAAATCCGAGGCCGGCATCGAAGCCACGGTCCGATTCGAGATCGAGGCGCTCAACTACGCGCAACGCACCGGCGACTTCGATCCGTTACGGTCTGTTTTTAATATGAATTCATGTTCAACGTGCAAGTCGTTAATTGAAGGACTTTCGGCCAGCCTAAAAAACGGCGCAACTTATGTGAATGCCGAATATTTACTAAAGTCTGTTGAGCCTTCGATAAGCGTTGGAGAGGATGGCGAACCTATCGGTTTCGCCAAAGTATTGGAAATCCAACCGAAAGAGGCATTACTTCTTGATAGAAACGGAAAAGAACTTAGAAGGCGTATTGAGCCGGATGCGAACCTTACATTTTCTTTGAAATTTACTTCTGGGCAATGGATTATACAGCAGATTTCAGGCGAACGTGCATGAGAAATAGAGCTGCAATTTTTGTTGCGGTGCTCGCCTTATGGGCCGTGACTATGAGCGGATTCGCTACTGCGCACGATCTTCCTTCGGGCGTCGGTGTTACAGGAACGTCCGACGGCCAGAACACACTTGGCATTCAGGCTCGTGTTCCCGGCGATTCTGCGGCAGAACCTGAGCAAGCTAAATCTCCGGCCGTGCCGCCGGTGAAGAAGGTAACCCTGCGTCCGTCGTGTTCGTATCTCGATATCGGTCCGGACGGCAAAACCGTCGATCACTGCCAGATGCGCAAGTGCGCCGACGGCAAGGACCAGTATTTGAGGGTGACCGAGCAGGGAGGGACTACCGATCTCCAACTCGTGTGCGGTCTACCCGATAGCGCTCCCGGTTCG
>DATATO010000230.1:0-5862 GCA_036268755.1 Mycobacteriales bacterium
ATGATTTCCTCTTAGATTTAGTCGGGCTTCTGTGGGTGTCTGTCAGTTGGTTTCTGCCGACGTTCTCGTCGCCTTGCGTACCGTTCCGCTGCGCTCCGCTTCTGTACGCGGCGGCTCCTGCGGCCTTGGCAGAAACCAACTGACTGACACCCTCTGGTGCTTAGGTCTATGAAATTTTCCGGCTTGCGGCGCAAAGTCAGGCGGCCAGCTTGGTGCGGGCCTGCTCGAGTAGCCGTGCGACGCTGCCGTCGTAGCGATCGTCACCGATCTCCACGATGGCACCGCCCACCAGGGACGGGTCCAGCCGGACCTTCAGCGAAATCTTCTGGCCATAGACCCGGTTCAGATGATCGGTAAGCTGAGTTTCCTGCTCGGGTGTAAGGGCAACGACGGTGCGAACGTAGGCCACCTGTGACTCGCGGCGCTGCGCCACAAGCTCGACCAAGCGGGCGAGACCGCTGGGGAAGCTTCGCCCACCTAGGCCATACAAGGCCATGATAACCAGGCGAGTCGTCACCGGCTGGGCCTTTGCCCGCAGGAGAGTCTCGATCAGCCCGGCCCGCTGCGCGACGTCCACCGTGGAGTCGCCGAGCGTCCCCAGCAGATCCGGATGCGCTAGGACGATCTGGTTGAAACGGAACAGTTCATCCTCGACCTCGGCGAGTGAGTCCGATCCTGCCGCGAACTCAAGTTCCGCGTCGATCGCAAGCAGCTCGATCGTGTCCAGCAGGTCCCCCGCGCTGGACCAACGTTCGCGCACCGCGGCGTCCAGAATGGCGAGACCGATAGCCGAGACTCGCTGCTTGAACAACGTGTCGAGCAAGCGAGCGCGAGCGTCGGGCTGCCGAGTGGGATCGGCGAGCGAGCGCCGCAGCCCCGGCTCGGCCGCCAACAGGCGGGCCACGTCGCGGAGCTCCCCGGCCAAGGCCGGCCAGATCTCCGTGACGTCCGCTCCCTGCGAGGCGCGAGACGACACCGTCTCTACCAGGTGAGACCGGAGGTCGGCGAGGGACTCACGGCTGGCGGCACGCATCAGCGCCCACCGGCAGATTGCGCGACCGATCGGCCCCGATCGTTGTCAAGCTCGTCGAGACCCTGCAGCCCATCAAGAAAACGCTGCACGGTGCCGGCCCGGCGGGCCTCATCGGCGAGCGATTCTCCGACGATGCGGCTGGCCAGATCGACCGAGAGCTTCCCGATCTCGCCGCGCAGCTCGGTAAGGAGCTGCTGACGCGAGGAGGCGAGCTGCTGCTCGCCCCGGGCGACGATTCGCTCCGACTCCTCCTGCGCCTGGGCGCGGAGTTCGGCGAGGATCTGGTGTCCCTCGACGCGGGCCTCGTCCCGGATGCGGGTGGCATCGCTGCGGGCCTCGGCGAGCTGCGCGTTGTACTGCCGGAGCAACTCCTGAGCCTGCTCCTGCGCCTCCTCGGCACGGCGGATGCCGCCCTCGATGGCGTCCACTCGGGCCCGATACATCTGCTCCATCTTGGGAAAGACGAAGCGCATCAGGATGAAGCATAAGATGCCAAATCCGATGAATCCGATGATGAGTTCACCCACGACCGGAACGACAGGCGGGCTCTCCGCGGCAAGCATCACTCTGTCGGCCAGCACTGGGTTGGCCAGCAGTGTGTCGGCCAAAGCTGGGACGGCAGTCATGACTACTGAGCCCAGACGAAGCCGAAAGCGATACCGAACAGTGCGAGCGCCTCAATCAGCGCGAAGCCAAGGAACAGCCAGGGAATGTTGGGACGGGCCGATGCGGGCTGACGGGCACTGGCCTGGATGTAGGCGGCGAAAACGAGCCCGACACCAATACCGGGGCCAATAGCGGCAAGGCCATATCCAATGGCGGCGAGGCTGCCGTTTACGGCGGCGAGGTCAGTCATCGGGATTCCTCCTGTGCGGGCCGCGTGACTCTCACGCGGATGCGGTTGCACTGACGCGTCACGTCAGTGATTAGGCGATGTAAATAACACAGCACCTGAAAGTTGGGGTACGTGCTTAGTCTTGCGGAGACTTGTCGTGCAAGAGATCAGTCGTACGGGAGATTTGCGTAAATCGTAGTGGTGTGGACGGGCATGTAGTAAATCGGTGTCGGCTTCTAATGTTCATCGGCCAACGCCCCCTGCAAATAGCTCGCGGTGAGAATGGTGAAGACATAGGCCTGCACCAACTGCACCATGAATTCGAACAAACTCAACGCGATGGCAAGTAAGAACGAAAAGAACGAGAAACCTTTAAGGAGAAAGTTTTCCGAGGTGAGCAACGCAATGCCGCCCAGGGTGAAAACCAGCAACAACAGGTGTCCGGCGAACATATTGGCGAAAAGCCGCACGGCAAGGGTGACGGGGCGGACCACCAACGTGGAGAAGAATTCGATGGGGGTCAACAGCGGATACAACCAGGCCGGCACGCTAGGCGGAAACAGGATATTGCGGAAATATTTTGCCACGCCATGCTTGCGGATCCCAATCCAGTTGAAGAGGACGAAGGAAAGCAGCGCGAGCACCACCGGCAAGGAAATTTTTGCGGTGGGTGAGATCTGGGCTATCGGAATAACGCCGTAAATGTTATTGGCGACGATGAACAGGAACAGTGTGGTGAGGTAGGGCGCGAATCGAACCCCCTCCTCGCCGATCATCGGCCTGGCCATCCCATCGCGGATAAATCCGTAAGCCGATTCCCCCATCCACTGCATGCGGCCGGGCACAAGTTTCGGCTTGCGCACGGCGAGCAGGAAAAACACCGAGATGCCGAGAATGGCAATCCAGGTGAGCAGGGTTAGCTTAGTGATGGCGAGATCGATACCGAAAAGATGGAGATCCCAGATCGGAGCGTAGTGAAAATCTTTAACGCCGGGCGGGAATTCCGACGCCATATAGGAGGCCGGCTGGCTCACTCGCACCGCCTTTCCAGGTCTTAGATCTAATTGCCGTAGATCTATATCCAACGTGTACTTCTACATCTGCACATCGGGTGAGATGTATGCCCGGATCGCATCGGCGCGATCGGGCGTTTCAGGGTGAGCGCTATTGCCGCTCGACTCTGCCTGATTCGGTAGGTGTCTGATCTGTAGGTCTGTGGGTAGTTAGCTGGTTCTGTTCGCCGAACCGGAGGTCTAACTGTCGGGCGGCCTTTACTGGCGCAATCGGGTTGTCGTAAGTCTTGCGTTCTCTAGTCGTCTCGGCTATGGGAAATGTTCGCAAAACGCTTGACGATGAGAACGACTGCTCCCGCTGCGCCTATCACGACGCCGGCGGGCAGTCCGAACTTAACATCAAGCCACCAGTCGACCAGCAAACCGATGCCGCCCCAGACGAGCATCCCGCTGATCAACGTTCCAACAATGGCCCAACCCGTACCCATGCCCCATTCGGCACCGGGTTCGCTGTGGTCATCTGCCATGTTGAACGAAACAATATCGTATGTTACCCGTGATTATGCCAGGCCCCCGGCGGATTATGCGAGGTTACCGCCTGGTAAAAATTAATGGTTACGCGCCGATTCTTCGAGCCGAATATCTCTTTTACGATTCAGAATCAGCGGTTACATCGCTGTTTTGATCTATTTGCCCCTCATTGGGGGAATCCCGGGTTGAGGCAGAATCTCGGGTTGAGACTGTGCCCACCGATATGTCCAGGTGGCCTGTGCGACGATCCAGCTCGCCGCCCCGACGGCGATCCCCCACAGCAGCGGGGTCAGCCCCGGCCAATCCCGACGCGCTATCCCGAACACGACCATCCCAATGACCACGATCTTGAACACGTAGGTCATGAGCCCTACCGGCAGAATCATCCGTCGATCGACCGTGTCGGCCCAGGCAATAACGAGCGACGAGAGCAGGAACGAAGCGGCGGCGATTACCACTCCGGCGGTAAAACCGACGCCGGCGGTGAGCCTCGAGTCGTCCTTCCCGAAGTGACCCAGCGCAACAGCGGTCCCGCCGATCAACCCGACCGCGGCACAGACGGCGGCCGCCCGCAGACATAGTCCGAGCCCGAGCGCGCTGGGCGATTCGGCTACGTCATCGGTCACTGCTAACCGCCTTATCGGGTACGCGCACGTTCACACCGGCCAGCACCGCCGCCAACGGGGCAACCGCCCGATCGATCGTGTCCGCTACCGCCGCGAAGACTCCATCGGAACTGCCGTAAGGGTCGACGACGTCCTCGGCATAGTCCGGGGCTTCCTGAGCGGCCCGTTCGGCAACGGCATGGATTAGCGCCTCTCCCCTGGCTCGCACTCCCGCGGCGGTGATCTCGAGATCCGTGGCATCCGCGATCACCCGTGCGGCGACCTCGCCGGCGTAACGCGCGAAGGGAAGCAGTGGAAACACCCGGCCTCGCAGGGAAGGGTCGAGATAGCCAACCCCGTGGGCCTGCTGGCCGGTCGCGGTGAGCACCAGGTCGGTGCGCTCAAGAAGTGGCAGGTCTAACGTCCGAGCGCGAAAGCCGTCCGAGGCTATGCCGAGCCTCGCGAGCTGCCGGGTCGAGCCGGACTGCATCGACTGCCCGACGTGCCAGTCACCGGTGCCGGCGCTGTGGGACACCAGCAGGACCCCCGCAGATGCGCCGGGATCGCGCTCGGTGACCCGCTGCGCGAACCGGGTTGCCAGCAGCCGCTCGGCCATGGGCGAGCGACAGATGTTCCCCAGGCAGATATGCAGCACGGTAAACGGCGCGGCGGCGGCCCTGGCTTGAGAATCGGTCATCGAAGTTACTTCGACTGCCGGACTTTGAGGTCCGGAACCACTTCGGTGAGCCGATCCAGATCGATGGCGCCGAGCCGCAACAGCTCCGGCACGTCGCCGGTAACGTCAATGATGCTGGAGGGAACCAGGTCCGGGCTGGGCCCCGCCTCCAGATATACCGACACCGACGAGCCGAACTGCTCCTGGGCCGCCGCCGCAGTGGCCGCGGGCGGGTTACCGGAAACGTTGGCACTGGATACCGCCGCTGGCCCGGTCGAGGCAAGCACTTCCAGCGCGACCGGATGCAGCGGCATCCGCACCGCGACCGTGCCGTCAGTGTCGCCGAGATCCCAGGCGAGCGAGGGCGCCTGCTCCACCACCAGGGTGAGGGCGCCGGGCCAGAAGGCGGCCATCAGGTCTCGGGCGGCGCCGGACAGCGACAGGACCAGGCCGTCGACCGTGCTGCGGGAGGGAACCAGCACCGGCACCGGCATGTCCCGGCCGCGGCGCTTTGCGGCGAGCAATTGGGTGACGGCGACCTCGTCGAAGGCGTTGGCGCCGATGCCGTACACGGTGTCGGTTGGAATTACGACCAGGTCACCGCGCTCCACGGCGTCAATAGCCGCCGATATTCCCTGCTTGCGTTCGGTGAGGTCTGCGCAGTCGAAAAGGTTCGCCGGGATGGCGCCGATATTGGTCTGGGGCATAGCTTCTCAGGCTACGCGCTCCCCGGGACCGGCCCATAGCAGGCCTTGATGTACGACGGCACCAACAGAGGACAAAAACTCGGCTGTGGTTAGCGCCCATAAAGACTGGCGATCGGCGCGTACCAAGACGGCATGCGAAGCAGATCAGAAGGCCGAAATCCCCAGTACTCTAATTTTGTGCCCCATTGCATTACATTGGGGTACAGTCGTGGCATGGCGTGAAGTGCGTTGGACGGAGCAATCCGAGGACCACGTTGCTCGGCACGGCATCAGCCCAGACGAAGTGGAGCAGACTCTCAACGGTCGACCACAACTCGTACTAGCTGGTTCGGGAGTGACATATGTGTTTGCGACTACTCCCGCAAATCGATATCTGCTCATCGTCCTGGCAGATGCCGCTGATGATAGATATTACGTCGCAACAGCGAGAGACATGACCCGCAAAGAGCGGCAGACGTTCCA
>DATATO010000231.1:0-8282 GCA_036268755.1 Mycobacteriales bacterium
GATCACCGTCGCCACCTTCCACGCGCTCAGCCTGCGCATCGTCTCCGAACAGCACGAGCGGCTGGGGTTGGCGGCCGACGCGCATGTGGCCGACGAGGCGGAGCGGCTGGCCGCGCTCACCACAGTCCTCGGCGACGAAAAGGCGGCAAGGCGGGCCGCGAGGGACACCGCACCGGGCGAGGAATACCTCGCCGAACTCCACCGCCGGGGGCTGCTAGATGTGGCCGAGTTGGTCGAGCTCGCGGGCCGCCTACTCGAGGAATACCCCGAGGTTCGTGCCGAATACCGGCGCCGATTCCGCTGGCTGTTCGTGGACGAATATCAAGATATCGATCCCATGCAGTATCGGCTGCTGCGGGCGCTGGCGCCGGCCGACGCGGGGCTGTGCGTGATCGGCGACCCAGACCAGTCGATCTACCGGTTCCGCGGCGCGGAGGTCGGGTTCTTCCTGCGCTTCACCACGGACTATCCGAACGCCCAAAGCTACACATTGAGCCGCAACTACCGGTCTACGGCGTCCGTGGTGTCGTTGGCTGCCGCTGTCGTGAGGCCCGCCTCGCTGGTGCCGGACCGAGAGTTCATCGCCACCCAGGGCGCGGGCACGAGGCCCTCGTTGTATCGAGCCGAGCACGCGGCGAGCGAGGCGGCGGAGGTCGCCCGCGCCATAGACGAGCTGGTGGGCGGCTCGTCGTTCCATTCGCTCGACACCGGCCGGGTCAAGGCGACCGCCCGCGGCCACCGCATCGGGTTCGGCGACATCGCGGTGCTGTACCGCACCGACGCCCAGTCAACACCTCTAGTCGCGGCGCTGGACCGTGCCGGCGTGCCCTATCAGAAACGCGGCCACGACCCGCTGGCGAAGCGTCCCGGCGTCCCGGAGCTGGTTCACGAGCTGCGCTATGCCGACAGCGCCATCCTAAACAGTGCCCCGGCCGGCGACGGGGCCGACGCCAAGCTCGACGATCAGCTGGACCGGGCGGCCCGGGTGCTCGCGTCGACCCAGCCGGCCGCGTGGCAGGCGCGCGAACTGCTACGGCCGTTGGCCGAGCGCTGCGCCGACGCCGAGTCGTTCTGCTCCCAGGTGCTGCTTGACACGGAAGTCGACGCGCTCGATCCGCGGGCGGACACCGTCTCACTGCTCACCCTGCACGCCGCCAAGGGGCTGGAGTTCCCCGTGGTGTTTCTGATCGGCTGCGACGACCGGACGCTGCCGCTGCGGTTCGGTGGCGACGAGGGGCGGGACGAGGAGGAGATCCGCGAGGAACGCAGGTTGCTGTTCGTCGGCATTACGCGAGCCCGGGAGCGGTTATTTCTCAGCCATCCGCGGCAGCGGAACCGGGGCGAAACCGTGTTGGACGTTCGGATCTCGCCGTTCCTCGCCGGGCTCGGCGCGGAGTATCTGGACGTCGGAGAGATGGCGTGTCGACAGCGGAGCTCGCCCGCCGCGCGTCAGCTGCGACTGCTGTGATGAGCGATGCAACACCCTCGCAGCGAAGGGGTGCGCCGGTCACATCGTCGAGTTGCGTACTGATGCTCCAGGACGTTCAACATAGTCCGGAAAGCGAGACTCAGAAAGCCCCCATTGGGGCGAAATGGATGCCATCTCCACTAGTAGCGGACCTATACTGAAACGATTTAGCAGTGGAAGAAAGCGCAATCGCATTTGCGGGTCTACCATGGCACCCGCAGCAAAATGAAGCTATTTGTATACCTCTCGGCGGTGCCCGATCCGAACGATCAGAACCGTAAGAACATCATCATGTATCTGATAGACAATTCGGTAATTGCCTGTGCGGATTCGCCACCGGTTCTCATAGCCAGAGAGCTTCTCAACGTCATGCGGTCGGGGTGCATCAGACAGCGTTTCGATAGCATCGATAATGTGCTTTTGAACTTCACGCGAAGTTTCTTAATCTCACGGCGCGCGCGAGATAGGTAATCGATCTTGTAGGACACTAGATCAGGCCAAGCTCGGCTTTGATGGACTCATGTGAGTAGCGGGCCCCACTCTCTGCTAGTGCCTCATCGGCCGCCAGATTGTCCTCGACATCCTCAAGCGCCTCAATCGCCGCAGTGCCGGCGGCGGCGACCTCCGGGGAAACTAGGGCGGCGACGCGTTCATGTCCACGAGTGAAATACACAATCTGGCCATGCCTGGCCTCGCTCACGGCTGCGTCTAGCTGTGAGTTGGGTGGGAGCTCAAAGACAGTAGTCGCTCCTTGACCGTATACCCCTAAACATAAAGGGGTACGCAGGTTCTTGCTGGGACGATGCTCTAGACTTGCCACCGCTTCGCGTTAGCGACCTCGTCTGCGGAGTTCGGTGGTGAAGCAACACCGGAACGATCGGCAAAACAGACAGGCCTGCCGGTCAGGTAACTTCTGGGGCGGTAGCTCAGTTGGTTAGAGCAGGGGACTCATAATCCCTTGGCCGTCGGTTCGAGCCCGACCCGCCCCACAGCCACGATGCGCATGCTGAGGAATGAACTCGGCATGTTCGGGTAATCAGCTTTTATGCCGGTGGTCCTTCACGAGCTCTGCTGGTTTCCATCAACGGATCAAGGACAGCAGGATCTGTGGGCACGGGGCCTCCCGTAGACGCACAAAGAGCCCGCAAAGCGGGCTCTGAGGCTGTGCGGGGATCCGTAAACCTCCCGCAGGCAAGAAGTTTACAGGATGAAAGGGTGCTCATATGCGGATAGATCTGTCAGGCAAGACTGCGCTGGTGACAGGATCCACGCAGGGCATCGGCTGGTCGATCGCCGCCGGGCTCGCTCGGTCCGGTGCCCGGGTGGCAATCAACGGTCGCGGGCGTGATCGCACGGAAGCCGCGGCGAAGCGGCTCCGGGCGGACGTGCCGGGCGCAGACTCCGTCGTGGCGGTGGGCGATCTCGCGACCGAAACCGGCACCGAGGCGGTCCTCGGCCGACTCCCCCAGGTCGACATCCTCGTGAACAACCTGGGCATCTTCGGTGCCCAGCCGGCACTGGAAATCACCGACGATGAGTGGCGGCGGTACTTCGAGGTCAACGTGCTCGCCGCGGTGCGGCTGACCCGCGCGTATCTCCCGGGAATGCGCGACAACGGCTGGGGTCGTATCCAATACATCGCCAGCGATTCGGCCGTGGCGATTCCGGCGGAAATGATTCACTACGGGATGTCCAAGACCGCCCTGCTTGCCGTCTCCCGCGGCTTCGCCAAGGAGGCCGCCGGCTCCGGAGTTACCGTCAACTCCGTCATTGCGGGCCCCACCCACACCGACGGGGTGGAGGACTTCGTCTATCAGCTGGTGGATCGTGACCTGGGGTGGGACGAGGCGCAACGGGAATTCATGCGCAACCATCGCCCGCAGTCGCTGCTGCAACGGCTGATCGAGCCGGAGGAAATCGCGAACATGGTCGTCTACCTCAGCTCGCCGCAGGCGTCCGCAACCACAGGCGGGGCGTTGCGGGTCGACGGCGGTTATGTGGACGCTATCCTGCCGTGAGGGCAGATGCTCAGACTCTCCTCGACTTGCGACCCAATTCAAGGCGCTTCGCCGGTGCTCGATGGGCCTGCTGAGCGAGCGGTCGCCGCGGCGAAACCGTGGACGAAGCAATGCGATGGTTTCTCCCAGCGTATTCCGCGAGTGCGAGGCTCAAATTCACGAAAAGAACTTTGAACGATCGGCCACGCTACGACACTCATATGGCCAAAGCCGCCAACTAATCCGACTTTTAGTCATCGATACAGCAGAGAACCGGCACCGATCTCCTGGTGTAAGGCCCGTTCGCGCAGCGAAAGACTGCGCTCTCCCCCACGGCGCGCAACAACGAGGCGTCAAGGTCCCGGTCCTAGGCCGGGCCTAGAGTCGGTAATCGCAGAAACGATACGGCTATCCCGCGGCCACCGGTGAGCCCTTCTTCAGCTCGGCAGCCTCCGCGGCCCGGGCAGCCGAGAGTCGCACATGCATGACCCCACATTGGTGAGCCAGACCCCCCGAAATGCCCGGAACCAGCGGCAGAATCCAGCCGAGTACGCCGGCGGCGGGTGTCACGTGAACCAGAAGGATGGCCGCGCCGGCGGCGCCGAAGCCCTTGGCCATCGCCCGCCACAGGGCGCGCCCCGCCTCGGAACTTCGCACGCTGTCGATCGATCCGAATCCGCTCGCGTCCTTGTTACCCAGCGCAAACCCGGTCATGCACGCGGTCACGGTCGCCCCGACAAGGGTGGCCCACAACAGGTCATGGGTGACAAGCTCAAGACCGAGAAAGACGACTCCGCCGGTCCCGACCGCTATAGCTACCTTTTTCCAGTCGTCCACATTGCCCGGATACCAGATATAACGCGTCAATCCGTTGCTACCCGGCCTCTCGATGCGCCCCATTGTCACTCCCCCGAAGACATAAGCCGCGCCAGTAATCGCACACCACACGGTGTCACCGGACATAGGCATGCCGGCAGACATCGCCATCGTAAAACCCGAACCCGTTCTGAGAACCATTTTCACTCATGATTCGGGAAATGTCACTAGTTGAGTAGTGTGTCCATATTTTGAGACAAACGTAACGCCTCCGACGGTGCGGCCGTCTAACCCCTAGTTTTCGGCCGGGGTGCGACTCGCCGCATGGGGCGGGAGAATTCGTAGCAGGCGAGCGCCGCCGCGACACCGACGTTGAGCGAATCCACGCCGTTGTACATCGGAATGCGGGCGCGGTAGTCCGCCGCCTCGAGTGCCCCATCCGTCAGACCGGGGCCCTCCGCGCCCAGCAGCAGCGCCGGGCGGCGGCGCGCCCGGGCCGGAATGTCGGCAACGTCGATCGAGTCGACAGCGGGAGTGAGCGCGATCAGTGAAAATCCTGCGTTCTGTACCGCCTTCAAGCCGCTAGGCCACGGCTCGAGCCGGGCATAGGGCACGGCGAACACCTCGCCCATGCTTACCCGCACGCAGCGCCGATACAGCGGATCGACACACGAGGGCGAGAGCATGACCCCGTCCATGCCCAGCGCCGCCGCGGAGCGAAAGACAACCCCGAGATTGGTGTGGTTATTGACATCCTCCACCACCAGCACCCGCTGTGCGACGGCGAGCAGCTGTGCCGCGGCCAGCGGGGCTCGCCGATGAAACGCGGCCAGCACCCCGCGGTGCACGTGGAAGCCGGTCAGCGGCTCCACCACGGTGCGGTCGGCGACATACACCGGCACGTCCGCTCCGGCCCCATGGATCACGTCCGCAAGTTGCTCCACCCGCTGCTTGTCGAGCAGCAGGGAGCGCAACCGATACCCGGCGGCGATCGCGCGGCGAATGACCAGTTCGCCCTCGGCGATGAACAGACCCTTCTCCGGCTCGAGCCGGGAGCGGAGCTGGAGTTCGGTCAGACTTCGATAGTCGGCGAGCCGCTCATCGTCGGGATCGACGACCGGAACCGTAATTACGGCACTCATCTATTTCGTCAAGCGCCGGAGCCGTACTCGCCCGCATGGCGACCGGTCTCATCCGTGGGAGGCAACGGCGGCCGCGCCGCCGAAGCGCCGCCGCTGGGCGGGGCGGGGGGTCGGACCGGGAGCCTGGCGGAGCCAGTAGCCGAAGGACCGCTCGGGCCACCCTTGTTGCCGCCCATGCCCGGGAAGACGTCCGCTAGACCCTCGAGCGCCTTGGTGAACTCCGACGGGATGATCCAAAGCTTGTTGGCACTGCCTTGTGCGATCTGCGGCAACACCTGCAGGTACTGGTAGGACAGCAGCTTCTCGTCCGGGTTACCGGCGTGAATAGCGTTGAACACGATATCGATAGCGCGGGCCTGGCCCTCGGCCTCCAGCCGGCGGGCCTCACGATTACCTTCCGCCCGAAGGATCTGCGACTGCTTGTCGCCCTCGGCGGTGAGGATCTGCGACTGCTTCACGCCCTCGGCGGTCAGAATCGCGGCTCGGCGGTCTCGCTCGGCGCGCATCTGCTTTTCCATCGAGTCCTGAATCGAGGCGGGCGGATCGATCGCCTTCAGCTCGACCCGGTTGATGCGGATCCCCCACTTGCCGGTCGCATCGTCGAGCTGACCGCGCAGCTGACCGTTGATCTGGTCGCGGCTGGTCAGCGTCTCCTCCAGGTCCATGGAACCGATGACGTTACGCAGCGTGGTCACCGTCAACTGCTCGATGGCCTGGATGTAGTTGGAGATCTCATAGCTTGCCGCGCGGGGGTCGGTGACCTGGAAGTAGATGACCGTGTCGATGTTGACGACGAGGTTATCCTCGGTGATCACGGGCTGCGGTGGGAAGGACACGACCTGCTCACGCAGGTCGATCATCCGGCCGACCTTATCGACGAACGGGACCACGACCGTCAGACCCGGCACCAGGGTGCGGTAGTACCGGCCCAGCCGCTCCACCACGGCAGCCCGGGCCTGCGGCACGATGCGGACCGACTTGGCCAGCGCCACCAGCACGACGACTACGGGAATCATCAGCAGGATGAAACCGATCACTGCAGAACTCATATCTTTGCCTTCCGGCTCGGGCTGGTGCACAGCAGATGTTACGCATATCCGACTCGCCAGGTGAGGAGACATGGCACATCGGCGTCGAACGAACGCCGGTGTCGGCGTCACATCAGCCCAGGGCGGCCGACCAATGCGGTGGCACCCTTGATTCCCACCACCCTCACCTTGTCCCCCGGTTCGAAAACCTCGCCCGGCTCGTACGACTGCGCGCTCCACTCCTCACCCCGCAGCTTGACTAAGCCGCCGCCCTCGTCCACCCGTTTGAGAACCGTCGCGATACTCCCCGTCAATGCCTCTAGGCCGGTCTTCGCCGGATCGGGCGTGTTACGCAGCAGTTTCAACGCCAGCGGCCTGACGAATACCAGCGTCAGGATCGAAACTCCGGCGAAAACGAGCGACTGCATCACTAGCTCGACGTTGCTGGCCGCGGAGATGGCGGCGGCCAGCGCACCCGTCGAAAACATGGCCAGAACGAGGTCGAGGGAAAACAGCTCGGCTATGAGCAAAACCACTGCGGCGATAAGCCAAATCATCCATGCGTCCACACCGCAAAAGTGTGCCATGGACATTGGCCTCATGGAGACCATTAACGGATCAATCACCGAGCCGGTATGAAGAGTGGGCGAAATGCGAAGTTAGCGGACTAGAAATTGGCGCGGCATTCGCCAGTATCATTCCGTCGCGCTCCTAGCGGCGGCCCGCCGGCTCGACGCTGGCGCGGTCGACAAGTCCGTCGGTTTTATAGTCATGGATATTGTCTTCGGCAAAGCTACGAGTCGCGTTGGGGTATTTGGGCCTCGGCAGTCGTCCCACACCGGTATTTCTAGGCTAGTTGAGAGGTAGACAGTATGCGGGTAGCGCTATGTCAGATCACCTCGGTCTCGGACCCGGCGGTCAACCTGGAGCGGGTGCGTGCCGGTATTTCGTGGGCTGCCTCACAGGGCGCCGC
Organism: Mycobacteriales bacterium; assembly: GCA_036268755.1. Lineage (GTDB taxonomy): Bacteria > Actinomycetota > Actinomycetes > Mycobacteriales > QHCE01 > DATATO01. The sequence goes on from DATATO010000231.1 coordinate 7,425, forward strand.
CGTCGCGCTGTTCCCCGAGGCCACCATGGCGTGCTTCGGCACCGCGTTGGCGCCGCTGGCCGAGCCGATCGACGGGCCTTGGGCGACCGCGGTGCGCGAGATCGCGGACGCGCACCGGATGCTGGTGGTGACTGGGATGTTCACGCCGGCCCCACGGGGCCGGGTGTACAACACGTTGCTGGTCACTGGGCGAGACCACCATCTCGGCTATCGCAAGGTTCATCTGTTCGACGCATTCGGGTTCCGCGAGTCGGAGACGGTCGCGCCGGGCGACGATGTACTCACGGTGTCGCTCGACGGTACCGTGTTCGGCCTGGCCACCTGCTACGACGTACGGTTCCCCGAGCTCTTCCGCGCGCTCGCCGACCGTGGTGCGACGGCGGTCCTGCTTGGCGCCTCGTGGGGTGCCGGAGACGGCAAACGCGAACAGTGGGAGCTGCTGGTGCGGGCACGGGCATTGGACTCGACATGCTGGGTGCTCGCCTGTGACCAGGCCGATCCCCTCGCATCGGAGATCGCCGCCGCTCCTCATGCCCCGACCGGAATCGGATACAGCACGGTCGCAGACCCCACCGGCCGCGTGCGCGCTCAGCTGGGCGACGGCCCGGACGGGCTGGTGGTCGAGATCGATTCCGGATTGGTGGAGTCCACCCGCCGCGCCATCCCGGTGCTTGCCAACCGCAGGTTGTGAAAGCCCGGGGCTCGGCATCCGCCGACAGGTCTCTTATTACGACAACTTCCTAGAAGTTGTCACACGGTTAGGGTCGCCAGTCGTTCGACGGCCTCGGCGAGTACCTCCTCGCGTTTGCAGAACGCGAATCGTACGAACGGCGCCCCGGCCTCTTGGTCGTCGTAGAA
>DATATO010000232.1:0-8078 GCA_036268755.1 Mycobacteriales bacterium
CGATTGGAAGCCACAGGGCCGGAGCCGTAGCAGGTTCGGATACAGTCTCCGACGGAGGCGTGCCGCATTAACCGGTGAGACCGATGTGCGGCGCCGGATGACAATCTCACATGGTCAAGGAGCGGGTTTCGTGGCACAGCAGGCTCAATCCGAATCGGCTCAGCGCGCAGCCGATGAGCTCGACAACATCGTCAAGGCCTACGACGTTCGGGGCCTGGTACCCGGCCAGTTGTCCGAGTCGACGGCCCGCGCTCTCGGTGTGGGGTTTGCCGAACTGGTGGGCGGCCCCGCGATTGCGGTTGCTCACGACATGCGCGATTCGTCCCCCACCCTTTCCCGGGCCTTCGCCGAGGGTGCGGCCTCCCTGGGCTTCGACGTTCACCTGGTTGGGCTCGCCTCTACGGACATGCTGTATTTCGTCAGCGGGCGGCACAACGTCCCGGGTGCCATGTTCACCGCGAGCCACAACCCAGCCGTGTACAACGGGGTCAAGCTGTGTCGCGCGGGAGCGGGCCCGATCGGCGGTGACACCGGCCTGGCGGAGATCGCCAAGGTTGCCCGCGAAGTGCTGTTGGGAGCCAGGCCGGAGCCGACCGTCCCAGCGGGTCACATCGGTCCGCTTGACGCGTTGAACGAGTATGCCGTCCATCTCCGGTCGCTGGTGTCGTTGACTGAGATTCGTCCGCTGAAGGTCGTCGTCGATGCCGGCAATGGCATGGCGGGCTACACCACGCCGGCGGTGTTCGAGGGGCTACCGCTGGACGTGGTGCCGCTGTACTTCGAGCTGGACGGCAGCTTTCCCAACCACGAGGCGAACCCGTTGGACCCCAAAAACTTGGTGGACCTGCAGCGTGCCGTGGTCGAGCATGGCGCCGACCTCGGCCTCGCCTTCGACGGGGACGCGGACCGGTGTTTCGTCGTCGACGAAAAGGGTGACGTGGTGGCGCCCAGCACGATCACCGCGCTCGTGGCTACCGCGGAGCTCGCCCGTTGCCCCGGCTCCACAGTCATCTATAACCTGATCACCTCGGCCGCGGTACCGGAGATCGTCGTCGAGCACGGTGGGAAGGCCGTCCGCAGCCGGGTCGGCCACTCCTACATCAAGGCAGAGATGGCGCGGACCGATGCGGTGTTCGGCGGCGAGCACTCCGCCCACTACTACTTCCGCGACTTCTGGCGCGCCGACACCGGCATGCTCGCGGCGATGCACGTACTTGCCGCGCTCGGCGGTTCCGACGTGCCGCTGTCCGAGGTGACCGCCCAGTACCGCCGCTACAGCGGCTCGGGGGAGATCAACTCTGTCGTGTCCGACCAGGCCGCGGTGCTCGACGCGATTCGGCAGACCTACGCGGGGGACAAGCTTGACGAGCTGGACGGCCTGACTGTGCAGCTTTCCGACGGCAGCTGGTTCAACGTACGAGTTTCCAACACCGAACCGCTGCTTCGCCTCAACGTCGAGGCCCGCGACGCAGACCGCATGGCGGAGCTTCGGGACGAGGTGTTAGGCCTGATCCAGTCCGACCACGGCAGGTCCCGCAACTCGAATCCCTAAGAGCTGACCAAATATCCAGTGCATGCTTGAAGCCGGTGCCGCCGGCTCGGGTGAGCGAAACAACGGAGACGAGCCAATCATGAGCCTTGAGTACGTTGCGCCGGACGAATTGGACGAGAGCCGCCTCGACGACCAGTCGGTGCTGTCCGGTGGCAGCGCAGACGAGATGCTACGCGCCGTGGCCGGCGCCGGGGCCCAGGTCCGGGAGGCCGCGGCCAACACCGCTGAGGCCCGCCTGCACACCCTCGCGGAGGAGGGTAGGCCGCGGGCGCTCGTCGTGGCCGGTGTGGGCACCGCCGCCCGGGTCGGCGAGGCGCTGGCCGCCGTCGCGGGCTCCCGCTGCACCGTCCCGGTGCTATCGCATCGCAGTGCGGGGATTCCCGGCTGGGTGGGCGCCGCCGACGTGGTCATCGCCGTATCGGCCTCCGGGCATGGCCCCGAGGCGCTCGCCGCCGCGGAGGCGGCCATGCATCGGGGCGCGCGTCTGGTCGCGGTCGGCGCCCCGGATTCGCCGCTGCAGGCCATTGCCGAACGTGCCCGAGCCACTTTCGTCCCCGTGCCGTTGCGTCGCCCGGCCCGAGTCAGCTTCTGGGGCCTAGCCGTCCCGGTTTTGATGACGGGTCGAGCCCTGGGTCTAGTGTCGGTGACCGAGGCCGACCTCGCCGAGACGGCCGCCCGACTGGATGCCGACGCGCAGCGCTGCAGGGCTACTCAGGATTCGGTGGTAAACGCGGGTAAAACCCTGGCGATCGACCTGGCCGGCATGATCCCGGTGATCTGGGGTTCTTCTCGACTGGCGGCGGTGGCCTCCACCCGCTTCTCCGAGCAGTTAGCGGCCAACGCTCACTATCCCGCTATGTCCGGCTCGCTGGTCGAGGCCAGCCGCGCCCGAGTGGGCCTCTTGGATGGCCTATTCGGCGCCAAGGCCGCGGCTCCGGACGATATTTTCGCCGATCGGGTGGACACCGAACATAAAGTGCGGATTCGGCTCGTATTACTTCGGGACGAGGGCGAGTCGGCCATCGGCATTCATCGGGCCGGCGCCGTCGCAGAGCTGGCCGGCGAGCGCGGGATCGGGGTCAGTACCCTTACCTCCGAGGGGATGTCGCCGCTGGAGCGGCTCGCATCCTTGATCGCGGTGCCGGACTTTGCCTCGGTATACCTTGCGGTGCTGCACGGCGTGGACCCCATCGCCGTTCCCGCGGTGAGTGACCTGAAGGACCGAATGACCCCATGAGTGCCTCCGGCGGAACCAAGGCCATCCTGGCCGCCCTCGCGGCGAACCTCGGCATCGCGATAACGAAGTTCGTCGCGTTTTTGCTGACTCGGTCGTCGTCGATGCTCGCCGAGTCGATCCATTCCATGGCCGACTCCGGTAACCAGCTGCTGCTCATCCTCGGTGGGAAGCGGGCCCGACGCCGGGCTACCGCCGAACATCCCTTCGGGTTCGGCCACGAACGCTACATCTATGCGTTCATGGTGTCGGTGGTGCTGTTCAGCGTCGGTGGCCTTTTTGCGCTGTACGAGGGGTACCACAAGGTTTCGCATCCCGAGCCGATCGATTCCTGGCAGTGGGTTCCGGTTCTCGTGCTGGTGGTCGCGATCGTTCTGGAGTCTGGTTCATTTCGGACCGCGATCGCCGAGTCGAACAAGGTCCGCAACGGCGTTCCCTGGTTGAAGTTCATTCGCCGCTCCAAGGCGCCAGAGCTGCCCGTGGTACTGCTGGAGGACTTTGCGGCCCTGATCGGGTTGGTGTTTGCGCTGTTCGGCGTGGGTATGACACTCGCCACCGGCAACGGCGTGTGGGATGGCATTGGTACCATAGCCATCGGCGTTCTGCTCGTGAGCGTGGCGCTGTTTTTGGCGGTGGAGACCAAGAGCCTGCTGCTCGGCGAGTCCGCTGGTACCGAACATGTCACCGCAATCCGACAGGCGATCCTCGACGGCAGCGAGGTTCGCGGCATCATCCACCTCCGGACCATGCACCTCGGCCCGGAGGAACTTCTGGTCGCGGCCAAGGTGGCGGTAGAGCACGACGACACCGCAGAACACGTGGCGCGCAGTATCGACGCCATCGAGCGACGAATTCGGCAGGCTGTCCCGCTGAACTGCGTCATCTATATCGAGCCGGATATCGCGCGTGCGACGGGACCGGTGCAACCGGTCGACGCCGCGTCGACATAGAAATATTGCGGATGTCGCACGTGATCCCGGTGATCGAGGGGCTGCCAAGGCCGCAGGAGCCGCCATGTACGGCTGTATGTCCTTATTCGGTGGAGCGCAGCGGAATGGGCTCCCAAGGTGGCCGCCCAGGTTACGGGTGTCCCATATGAGCACAGTGCCGGCAGCGTCTTTATCGCCAGGAATCAAGGAGAGTTAAAGCTCGTGGAGTTTCTCACCAACCCGGTGCAGTGTTATGCGTGGGGATCGCATTCGGTGCTGGCGGAGCTGCAGGGGCGTCCGTCGCCCACGGAGCAACCCGAGGCCGAGATCTGGGTGGGTGCCCATCCGTCGGCGCCGTCCCGGTTGACGCGGGGTTTCGAGGTTTCCCTCCGCGAGGTCATAGCCAACGACCCCAAGGCCGAGTTGGGTATGGCCGGTGCCGCTGAGTTCGGGTCTAACTTGCCGTTTTTGAGCAAGTTCCTCGTCGCGGCACGGCCGTTAAGCATTCAGGTTCATCCCAACGCGGCGCAGGCCGCGGCTGGCTTTGATCGCGAGAACGCCGCCGGCCTGGATCGGACGAATCCGCGCCGGAACTACCGCGATCCCCACCACAAACCCGAGTTGCTCTGTGCGATCACGGAGTTCGAAGGGCTGTACGGGTTTCGTCCCGCCTCCGAGGCCGCGGCGATGCTCGACGAGCTCGGACTGCCCGCCCTCGACTGTTACTCCCGCGCCCTGACCGCGGCCCCGGACGGTTTGCGCGAGGTGTTCACCGAACTGGTCACCGCCGAGTCGGTGGCCGAGCTGGTCGACCCCGTAATAGCCGCCGCCCGAAGGGCCGCGCACGGTTCAGAACGGTTCGGGGCGGACCTCGCGGTGATTGCCGACATCGCGGAGCACTTCCCGGGAGACCGGGGAATCGTGCTCTCCCTGCTGCTCAACCATGTGCGGCTCGCGCCGGGCGAGGCCGTGTTCGTGCCGGCCGGGATGCCACACACCCATCTGCGGGGCTTCGGTGTGGAGGTGATGGCCGGCTCCGACAATGTGGTTCGATGCGGGCTCACCCCCAAGCACATCGATGTCGGCGAGCTGTTGGCGCTCGTCGCTTGGGATTTCGACCACGTCAAGCCGCTGGTGCCCACCCATCTTGCGCCGGGAGTGCTGCGGTGGACGCCCCCGGTGTCAGAGTTCATGCTCACCCAGGTATCGCTGGGCTCGGTAGCGTCGATGACGTTTGTGGAGCAGGGGCCGCAACTCGTGTTATGCCTGTCCGGTGAGCCGTTGGTCGGCGACGATGCCGATGAGCTTCGCCTGGGTTCCGGACAGGCGGCCTATAGCTCTGCGTCGGCCGGCCCGGTGCGGGTGTCCGGCGAGGGAACCGTGTTCATTGTCGGCCTCGGTCGGTAGCGCCTGTCGCTTGTGTCGGCAGGGTGGTTATCCCTCTGTCGACTAATTCGACGGCACTGTAGTTTTTGAGCCCGAAATCAACCGTCGCGTCGAGTTCGCCGACAAGAGGGCGAGCTAGTCGCCCGGTTGCCACACCCTGTCTCGATGCCGCACCGGTGCGCTAGCGTTAGCACATGACTTCGACGCTACCCGCCCCCAACGTTCGCCCGCTGACCAGCGAAGACTTTCGCGTAGCCGATCTCTCGCTGGCGGAATTCGGTCGCAAGGAGATCGGGTTAGCCGAGCATGAGATGCCCGGCTTGATGGCGTTGCGTGCCGAGTTCGCCGTATCGCAGCCACTGGCGGGCGCCCGCATCGTCGGATCGCTACACATGACGATTCAGACCGCCGTCCTGATCGAGACGCTCACCGCGCTCGGTGCCCAGGTGCGGTGGGCCAGCTGCAACATCTTCTCGACGCAAGACCACGCCGCCGCCGCGGTCGTGGTCGGGCTGAACGGCACGGTCGACGAGCCTCGCGGCGTGCCGGTGTTCGCATGGAAGGGTGAGTCGCTGGCGGAGTACTGGTGGTGTGCCAACCGGACCATGGGCTTTCCGGGCGAGGGACCGATCCTCATCGTGGATGACGGTGGCGACGCCACCATGCTGGTGCACCTGGGTGCGCAGGCCGAGCGCGCCTACGCGGCCGACGGATCGCTGCCGGACCCGGCGGGCGCCGCCTCCGCGGAGGAGACCGAGCTGCTGAGCGTGATCGCCGAGTCGGTGCGCCGGGATGCGCAGCGCTTTACCCGCCTGATCGCCGACATGCAGGGCGTGAGCGAAGAGACGACCACCGGCGTGCACCGGCTGTATGAGATGGAGCGCGCCGGTGATCTCGCGTTCCCGGCCGTCAACGTCAACGACTCGGTGACCAAGAGCAAGTTCGACAACAAGTACGGTTGCCGGCATTCGCTGGTCGACGGCATCAATCGCGGCACGGACGTGCTGATCGGTGGCAAGGTCGCCGTCATCTGCGGCTACGGCGATGTCGGCAAGGGCTGCGCCGAGTCGCTGCACGGCCAGGGCGCCCGGGTTGTGATCACCGAGATAGACCCCATCTGTGCACTTCAGGCCGCCATGGACGGCTTCGAGGTGGTCCGACTGGAAGATGTGGTGGCAACGGCCGACATCTTCGTGACCGCGACCGGTAGCCGGGACATCATCACCGCCGCGCACATCGCCGCCATGAAGCACGGCGCGATCGTGGGCAACATCGGCCACTTCGACAACGAGATCGACATGGCCGGTTTGGCGGCGACGCCGGGCGTTCGCCGTGTGAACATTAAGCCACAGGTGGATCAGTGGGTATTTGAGGATGGCCACGGCGTCCTGGTGCTCAGCGAGGGGCGGCTGCTGAATCTGGGCAACGCGACCGGTCACCCAAGTTTTGTCATGAGTGCCTCCTTCGCCAACCAGGTGCTGGCGCAGCTGGAGCTGTACACCAACGCCGCCGCCTACCCGGTCGGCGTGCATCGGCTGCCGAAGACGCTGGACGAAAAGGTGGCGCGACTGCACCTGGACGCGCTCGGCGTCCGGCTCACCGAGATGACGCCAACCCAGGTGAGCTACCTCGGTCTCCCCGCCGAGGGCCCCTACAAGGCCGACCACTATCGGTACTAGGCCACGGTCGGGCCTCGAAGCCCGGACAAATCGTCGTTTACCCAGACACGCCCTCATTTCTGGTTAAGATATCGGTGATGAGAAGACGCCTTTCCCGATCGAAGCTCAAGCAGAGAGTCGCCCGCAGCGCGCTGCAGGGCATAGCCCGTGTAGTAGTTCCGATGGTATGTAAGCCCGATATTCAGGGTGAGTTGGCCGACGATGAGAACCTTGTTCTCATGGGCAATCACGTGGGACATCTAGACCCGTTATTGCTCATGTATGCGGCAAGCAGGCGGGGCGTTCACCCTCGTTTCTACGGCACAAATAACCTGTTTCGGCTCCCGATTATCGGCCAACTCATGCGCGCCGCGAAGTATCAACCGGTCACTTTCCAAAAACGGAATTCACACCATGTCGACACAACGAAAACCAATGTTATAGACCTAGTAAACAACGGTATTGCAGCTCTCCAGGAAGGCGAGGTTGTCGCCGGCTTCAGCGCGCGGATTACCCACCGCGCCGGTCTGAAACCCGAGCGACAGGAGACCGGGCTTGCCCGCATGGCCCTCGCCGCGCAGTCGGGGATTCAGCCCGTCACGATTGTGGGTGCCCAAAACACGGTGCCGTTCGACGAGGATTTTCTGGCAGCGGCGAAGCGATCTTGTGCGGCCGTAAAGGAATTTTCCGGCTCGTTGCGGCCTAGCGAGAGATCCTCGACCAAGTGGCCGTTCCGTCGTCCTCGCGCCGTCATCGCATTCGGTGACGTTATCCCGGCCATTCCGGCCGAGGCGATGATGGACAAAGGGGGACGCGGCTTACCACTGGGCAGGCCGGGTGAGGCGCGGAAGCTCGCCGAACGGGTAACGGCCGCCCTGGAAACCGACCTTAGGCGAGTTGTCGGCGGATACCCTGGCATAGATGTCATCAGGGATCCGACGAGGCCGATCGATGAGGGTCGCGCCCCGCGAACTCGTAAGTAAACGGCGCAAGAGGAGCTCCGACGCTAACCTAATTACTGCTGTGGGTAGCCGCCCGGTGGCTGCTGCTGAGGAGCTTCCTGCTGTTGTTGCGCCGCGTCGGCCTGGCCGCCATTCTCCGAAACGACGTACACGGCAGTGCCATATGCGGCAATCTCGCTGGCCGTGCCGGCGATCTCGTTGCAGTCGAAGCGCAGAGCGAGCACCGCGTTGGCACCGTACGCCATGGCCTCCTGCGCCAGTCGACCCAGCGCCTCGTGCCGGGAATCCGACAGCAGCTTGGACAACCCCCTTAACTCACCGCCGGCCATCGCCTTGAACCCGGCCCCCATGGTGGAG
>DATATO010000233.1:0-12499 GCA_036268755.1 Mycobacteriales bacterium
GCAACGCGAATGTACCTGTCCTGCAGCCAACGTCCAGCACGCCGCGCGCACCGAGCTCCTCAGCGATAGCGACATACACATCAAGGTCGCTCCGATCGGGGTCCATTACCTCGTCATAGATCGCTACCAGCCAGCGGATGCTCGAATATCTGATCAACCATTCGCATGACGATAGCCGTGGCGCAATGATCGACACAGAGCCGAGCCGTTTCCCCCCTCGGGCATCGATCTCAGATGGCTTTGCTCATACATAATCAAACTGGTCATGTCGTGTGGTGATTTATGTCCAAGGTCTTGGGCGGCTCTCAGCGAGCATGCCGGCCAGACGCCTTCGAATTATCCGAGGCGAAGGCATCGACGCCGGTGAGCTCGGCGGACAGTTGCCACAGTCGCGCCGCCTGATCCAAGTCGATTGCATATTCTCGGACTCCCTGAAATGGCCCCTCGTCGAGCGCGAGCTCGGCAATGTCGCAGTCCTCGCAATAGACCCCGCCCGCGCCGTCCAGCTGCGGCGATGTCGCGGCCCACACCTCGGTGGCGGCGCCCTGTTCCGGCGTCTTAAAGGTTGGATCGATCAGGTTTCCGGCTTCGTCCAGCCAGCCCGCGGCGACCTGGTCCGCCAGCGACAGGTGCCGCTGCAGCGGGGTGATGATTTTGCCGGGATGAATCGCGAAGGCCCGCACTCCGTCGCGTTCGGCAAGGGCGTCGAGCTGCACGGCGAACAACACATTCGCGGTCTTCGCCTGACCGTAGGCCAGGAATCTGTCGTAGTGGCGCTCGAACTGGACATCGTCCCAGCGAATGCCCGAGCGGTGATGACCGACAGACGACACAGTCACCACGCGACCGCCACCCTGCGCGATAGCCGGCCACAGCCGATTGACGAGCGCGTAGTGGCCGAGGTGATTTGTCGCGAATTGGGCCTCCCAGCCGGGACCGACCCGGGTTTCCGGGCACGCCATGATTCCGGCGTTGTTGATCACTAGGTCGATGTTGCGGTCCGAGGCCAGGAAGCCGTCGGCGAAGGCCTGGACGCTGTCGAGGTCGGCAAGGTCGAGCGTGTCAACCTCCGCTCCGGCTATCTCCTCGACGGCGGCCTGGGCTGCTTTCGGCCGCCGGGCAGGAACAACGACGTGAGCCCCTGCATTGGCGAGGGCCCTAGTTGCCTCGAGGCCGATGCCGGAGTACCCGCCGGTGACGAGCGCGAGCTTTCCCGACAGGTCGACGCCCCGCACCACGTCTCTTGCGGTGCTGTGCGCGCCGAAACCGGATCCGATGGCGTGCTGAGGCGTAGTGGTGCGTGGAGAAATCGTCATGCGGGCCATGCTAGGAGTTGGAGCGCGCTCCAAGTCAAGCAAGCAGTGTGCGCAGGTCCTAGAGTCATCCCCTCAATGTGGCGCACAGCTACGACAAAAACCCGCCGCGACGATGGCGGCCGCCGGATTCGGGATTACTTCTGAACCGCCAGCGCGATAAGGAACGCCAACAGCCCGGATAGCGCCAACACACCCAACAGCGAGGCGACGCCCGGGGCGGTCGCCAGCCAAGCGCGAGGCGGCGAGTACGGCGCTCCGGGCGGGGGAAGGTACTCGCCGAAAATAACCAGGCCGGAGCCGGAAACCTGGGCAGCCGTCGACGTCAGCGCCGTTGAGGGAGTAAACGAGCCCGACGGATACGGGTCGGAGAACGGAACAAGAGCCGCGCCGTTCGGTATTGACGACCCGGGCGATATCGGGCCGAGCGCCACGGCGCCGGCGCGCAACGCACCCTCGGCAACCACCGTTTCGGGCTGCTCGAGCGCGACCGGGGGCACCCCGATCTCGTGATGGATCAGCTGCGCCGCAAGCGGGACACGGCTGGAGCCGCCCACCAGAAAAATACCGACGAGCTGCTGCGGTTGCAGCTTGGCGCGCGCGATGGTACGACGCAGGCACTCCAGAGTGCGCTCGAGGTATGGGCGTATCAGGTCCTCGAGTTCGGCACGCGTGAGGTGGACATCAATTTCGACGGCCGGCAGGTGAATGTCGGCGTGGGTCGTGCGAGACAGCATCTCCTTGGCGCCCCGGACGTCCTCCCATAGCATGCGCCGGTGTCGCCTGTCCGCGGCCGACGTTGGGGTCCGTAGGCGGGCGAAGGCATCGGCATGCTCGGCGGAATGGGCCGCGGCCAGATGATCGATGATGGCACTATCGAAGTCCAGGCCGCCGACGTCGCCCAGACCGCCCTCGGCCAGGACCTCGAACCCGGCCCCGGTGCGGCGAACCACAGTGGCGTCGAAGGTGCCCGCGCCCAGGTCGTAGACGGCGAGAGACTGCTCATGTTCGACGGATGTGCCCAGCACGGCAGTGAAGTAGGACGCGGCGGCCACCGGTTCGGGAATGAGTTCAGGCCGTGGCAGCTCGGCCAGCGCGGCGGCCTCGGCGAGTATTCCCCGGCGCAGCTGTCCCCAATGGGTCGGATGGGTGAGTTTCACCCGGTCGGGGGGCGCCCCGAGCTGGCGGACGGCTTCCTCCGCTACCCGACCGAGCACAACGGCGAATGCCTGTGTGATCGTGAACTGGCGCTCCCCCAGTAGCAACTCGCCATCGTCGATGCGGCGCTTGGGATTCGGCTCAAACCTCGCCGGATCCACTCGGGCATTGCGTTCGGCGTCCCTGCCGCTGAGCATCTTCCCGTCGGCGTCATAGTAGATCGCCGACGGCAGCAACGGCGAACCGTCGAACAGCAGCGCCCGGCTGCCCCGCTCCGGTGTGCCGACGACGGCCACCGTGTTGGAGGTGCCGAAGTCAATCGCTAGGAGTCGCATCACCCACACCTTTCCTGCGACACCTTATCGATCTCCGCGTGGGAATGTTCCCAGGCTCGGAACCGTTATGCATCGTGGCGGAAACAGCCGGCTAACTTCGATCGGCTAAATCGATCACAGAGAACATTGTTATAGCTACTTTCGTTCTGATTAGTAAACATATATTGCGAAGGTCGGTAACCTTTGAGGGGCAGAAAGCGCTGTACTAGTGGGAACGGACCATGTGCCGGGCTTTGCTTGACGCATCGAGTAAGAATCAACAGACCGACCGGGGGTGGCCAGTATGGCGGATCGCACGCTACGAGGCAGTCGAATGGGTGCGGTGAGTTATGAGACCGACCGACACGCCGAGTTAGCGCCCCGGAGCGAAGGCGAATACGAGTGCCCTCGCGGCCACCGATTTACGGTGCCCTTCGCCGCCGACGCAGACATACCCACCACCTGGGAATGCCGAGTGGACGGCACGCTCGCCTACCTTGCCGACGGCACGGCCCGGGAGAACAAGAAAACCCGACCCGCCAGGACACACTGGGACATGTTGCTCGAGCGCCGTAGCATGGGTGAGCTCGAAGAGGTGCTGGAAGAGCGACTCGAACTGCTGCGCGGCCGTCGCGGCGGATAGGGCAGGACGTTCCTACTTTGGATCCGGCTTCCCGCCCGTGGCGGGCTCGTCGTCCTCCGTCGCGATCACGATCATGTGTTCGGCTTCCACAACGCCGCCCTCGGCGTCCGGCTGCACGGTGGTGTGTTCGGAGCCGGTCTGCGGCGGCGCGGCGCGGTGTGACCGGACGTGAACCGGTCCGGTCAACCGCTCGCTGACCGAACTAGGCAGCCAACGGCCCAGTCGCCGAAGCGAACGCTTGGCCACCACCCGTTGTACCAACGGTATGAGCAGAACTGTTGCCGCGATGCTGCTGATAAATCCCGGAAGGATAAGCAGGCCGCCCGCGACGCTGCCCAACAGCGACTCGGCCACGGCGGTGGGGGCATGAGTGTCGGAGTCGCGTTCCTGCAGCACCCGCAGCGCGCGGCGACCATGGATCCGCAGCACCCAAAAGCCGGCAATGGCCGACGCGAGCAAGAGAATCACCGTTGGGGTGTTGCCGATCCAGGAGGCGACCAACACGATACCGGCGATCTCGATGAAGCCGAGCGCCACCAGTAGGAGCCCGGCGAAACTGACGAGTCGTGGCATGACAAGAACAGTAGCTTCTTAACGCTTGAATTTGCGGCCCAACCCGCGAACGCTCCGTGCCAGCTGACGCAGCCGATGACGGGCTCCCCACAGCGCTACCAGCCAAAACGCCTCAGCCACAATAAGTGAGCTCATCTTGCTGTGGCCGTGTTCGCGCTCGGTGAACGCGATTGGACGCTCAGTGATGCGGAATCCGGCCCGGTAGGTGCGCCATGTGAGGTCAACCTGAAAGCAGTATCCCTGCGAGGCAACGTGCTTCCAGTCGATCGCGTCGAGTACCTCTCGGCGGTAGGTGCGATAGCCACCGGTGGCATCGGCGATCGGGAAACCCAACGCCCGCCGGGCATACCAATTGCCCATACGGGAGAGCAGTTGCCGTCGACGCGGCCAGTTCCGTACCTCTCCCCCGGGCACCCAGCGTGACCCGATGACAAGGTCGGCCTCGGCAAGGGCCTCAAGTAGCCGTGGCAGGTCTTCCGGAGCATGGGAACCGTCGGCGTCCATCTCCACGACTACGTCATACTCGCGTTCACGGGCCCAATCGAACCCCGCGATGTAGGCGGCACCTAGGCCCTGCTTCCCCTCGCGGTGCAGGACGCTGACCGACTCATGCCGCTCCGCCAGTGAGTCCGCGATCGCGCCAGTGCCGTCCGGACTGTTGTCGTCTGCGATCAGCAGCGCGACGTCGGGGGCGGCGGCGCGGAGCCGCTCGGTGATCTGCTCGATGTTCTCGGCCTCGTTGAAGGTGGGGATGATCACCAACACCCGGGCGTTAGCCGGAGTAGTCTCGACCCTAGGCTCCGAGGGAGAGTCAGTTTCCAGTTCCGAGTCCTGATCGTTCGGTGTCGACGACTCGCCGTCAACCGTATCGGCATTGTCATTCGCCGTTATCGTCGTGGGTGGTCCTGCCGGCACCATCACACATCCCCCAGATGCTCGAAATCTGTCCTGCTCAGCGAGATTGGTTGGGCGCCTCGAGACCCACCAAGCCAACGCGACCATGGCCAACGCCCATGATGACATGATCCATGTAGGCCACGAGCCTGCCGTGGTGGCAAGGGTACGCGATGTCCCCAACCGCAGATCGCGCAGTAACACTGTCGACGTGAAAAGCTTGGTCGAGTCTAATACGTGACCGGTTGGAGACACAGTAGCCGAGATGCCCGTCGTCGACGCCATCACCGCGAACCTGTCGTGCTCCACAGCTCGTAACCGGGTCATGGCCAGCTGTTGCGCGCTCTGCGCGCTGGTTCCGAAGGTGGCATTGTTGGTCTGCACCACGAATAGCTGCGCACCGCCCCGCACCACGTCCGCCGACAGCGCGTCGTAGCCGACTTCGAAGCAGATCACGTCCCCGATGCGGGCCTTGCCTAGTCGCAGTACACCCGGAGAGCTGCCGGCGGCGAAGTCATGGGGCACCAGGTCGACCTCGCTGGTAATGCTGCGGAAGAAACCCCGGTAGGGCACATATTCGGCGAACGGTACTGGATGACGTTTTGTGTACTGCTCGACCGGGCCGAATGTCGGGTCCCACACGATGCCGACGTTGCGGACTCGATGGCCCGGACCATCGATCACCGCCCCAACCAGAATCGGCGCGTGGACGGTTTGCGCTGCGTCGGTGATGAGGTCCGCCGTCCGCGGGTCGCTGTAGGGGTCGATGTCGGAGGAGTTCTCGGGCCAGATGACCACGTCGGGCTGTTTGCGCTCGCCGTGGGCCACCTGGTCGGCGAGCAGGTGGGTTTGCCAGAGATGGTTGTCGAGCACGGCTCGTCGCCGGGCGCTGAAGTCCAAACCCGCACGGGGGACGTCGCCCTGTACGACGGCCACCCGAAGCAAGGGGCCGCTGTCGAGGGAAGACGAATTGGGACCGAGGCCTTCGGCCGCCAGGCTGACCCCGAAGACGCATCCGAGGGCGGCCGCAACCGCCGCGGCCCGTCGCAGGTGTGCAGTCCCAGGCAGCCGAAGCCAGCTTCGCCACCAGTGCAGCCCAACCGCGACGGCAGCGCCACTGAGCGCGGCGGCGAAGGTCACGGCCGGCGCGCCGGCCAGCGTCGCCCACCACAGCAGTGGGCCGTCGGTCTGGCCGAACGCCAACCGCCCCCAAGGGAACCCGCCCCACGGAAACCAGCAGCGCAGCGCCTCCTGAGCCACCCAGATGGTGCCGACGGTCGGCGGCAGCAGCCAGATCGTTGCGCCCCAGCGGGTCACCAGACGCGAGAGCACCGCGACGGCGGCGCCGAGCAGGGCCAGGTAGGCCGCCTGCACCACCGCGAGCAGGATCCAGGGGAACCAACCGACGTAGGTGCCGGTCCAGTGCAGCAACGGCACAAAGAACGTCAGGCCGTGCAGTCCGCCCACCCATAGGCCTGTGCGCACGGACTGGCCGAGCAGGGCGACGGTCAGGAGTGCGATGCCGATCGGCGCGAGCCACCACAGGTCGAGCGGGGCAAACGACGCCCATACCGCGAGACCCGACGCTATCGCGCACGTCGCCGCCCACAGCGGCGCCACAGGAGAGGGCACGGGTTCCTCAGGAGGTAGAGCGGCTAACTAAGGCGGCTTGCGATGCTTGTAAGCGCTTTCTGCCAAGGCCGCAGGAGCCGCCGTGTACGAACTGTGTCCCTAGATTCGGTCCGCAGTACACAAGGCGAAAGCCCGGGTGCGGGTTACCCGCAAAACACAGCGCCGGCAGGGAGCGCTTCACAAGCATCGAGTACAAGCTAACAACCCTGGGGATGCCTCCTACTGGTGATAGGCGCATACCCAGGGTTGCCGCTGTTTCGGCCGCATGCCGACCGAACTCCCCGACCAGTGGCCGCTGCGATGCCGCGAACCTTCGGTCCGTCACCGAACTGGCTGGCTGCCTGTTCAGTGCCGTTGTCTAAGGACTCGTTGCCTCCGCTAGCTGGACACTTCATCCGATCTTGACCTGACAGTTCCGCCATCACACGCGCTCGACCTGGAATCGAGCCCGGGGATGGTCGTGAACCCCCGGACAGTGGCCGGCGTGTGTCGGACGGATGTCAGTCGATCGCCCCCCGAGTGAGTAAGGGTCACGGTAGTTAAGGATTCAGCGATGTCAACACCTTACTGAGCTGGGGATCTTTGTGTTTGCACAGCTCAGGGATGTGGTCTCCGACACAGATCTTGTAATAAAAAGTTACCGTGGCTTCGTCGCAGCAGCGTTACCGGCACCAGCCTGTGCCCACTCCTGCTTGCGAATATCACGCCTTGCTATCTTGCGTTCGGGCGGGTAGAGCCGCTCTATGTACAACATGCCGTCGAGATGGTCCACCTCGTGTTGCAGGCAGCGCGCCATGAGCTCGGATCCGGACACCGTGATCGGCTCATTGTCGAGATCGACGCCGCGCACGGTTGCATGCATCGCGCGAGTGGTGGCGTACCACAAATTGGGAATCGACAGGCAGCCCTCATCGCCTCGCTGTGTCTCCTCGGAAAGCTCCACGATTTCCGGATTGATGACGTATCCGATCTTGTCGTCCACGTTGTAGCTGAAGACCCGCAGGTCCACGCCAATCTGAGTGGCGGCAAGGCCCGCGCGGCCCGGTTCGTCCACGGTGTCGAGGAGATCCTTCACGAGCTGGCGCACCCGGTCATCAAACGTCGTCACGGGTTGCGTCGGGCTTCGCAGCACCGGGTCACCGAACAACACAATGGGGCGAAGCGCCACAACACACGTCCTCTCGTTCTGAACGGGCCGAGCTTACCGTCGTGTGCATGGCCACCTTGATCCTGGTGAGTTGGCCGCTGCCAAGGCCGCAGGAGCCGCCGTGTACAAACTGTGTCCCTAGATTCGGTCCGCAGTACACAAGGCGAAAGCCCGGGTGCGGGTTACCCGCAGGACACAGCACAGGCAGCGGCCAACTCACCAGGATCAGAGGTAAACGAGGCTGCGGGGGGTCATGTTTAGCCGTTGCGCACCAGAGGCATTGCATACCACGATGTCCTCAATGCGGGCACCATGCGCGCTGGGCAAATAGATGCCCGGCTCGACGCTAAAGACCATGCCCGATTCGAGTAGCAGCTGGTTTCCCGCCACGATGTAGGGCTCCTCGTGGGTTTCCATGCCAATGCCGTGGCCGGTTCGGTGGTTGAAGAAGGCGCCATAGCCGGCCTGTTCGATGACGTTGCGGCACGCCGCGTCGACCGATTCCGCGGTCACCCCCGGCCGTACCGCCGCCACACCGGCCTGCTGCGCCGCGTACACCACCTGGTAGTACTCCACAAAGGCCGGCGGCGGCTGGCCGACCGCATAGGTACGGGTGGAATCGGAGCAGTACCCGCTGGGGGTGCGGCCGCCGATATCAACCACCACGGTGTCGCCAGACCGAATGAGCCGCCCGGTGGGCACATGATGCGGGGTGGCACCATTGCTGCCCGAGGCGACGATGACGAAGGAAACCTCCGCGTGGCCCTCGTCGCCGATGGCGTAGCCGATGTCGCGGGCCACCTCACGCTCGGTGCGGCCGGGCCGGAGCCACTCCATCATGCGGTCGTGCACCCGGTCGATCGCCGCTGCCGCCGCGGCGAGTTCCGCAATCTCCTCGCTGGACTTGCGGGCCCGCAGCGTGTGCATGACGTCGCCGGAGAGGCCGAACTCGGACTTGGGCAGCACATCGCGCAGGCTCAGCAGTTGCTCGGCGGGCATGTAGTTGGTAACTGCGAGCCGCCCGGGGGCGCCAGGCAGCGTCTCCCCTAATAAGTGCCGCACCAGGTCGTAGGGGTCGGCGGTCTCCGGCCATGGTGTCACGGTGATATCCAGGGTGGACACCGGTGAGTCCATAGCAGCGGAATGCTCCAGCTCCGGGACTATGAGCGAGACGGGGCCTTCAGCGGGTACCAGCAGGCAGATGAGCCTCTCGAGCGCCATCGCCTGGTAACCGGTCAGATAGCGCAGATCGGCGCCCGGCGTGATCAGCAGTGCGTCCAGGCCGGCGTTGTGCGCGGCCTTGGCCGCCGCTTCGAGTCGGGCGGTGGTGAAGAGAGAGGTCACGGCAGGAAATCGTAGTCCGCAATGGCGGTAACCGGCCGAATTACCGCCGGCGCGTGGGAAAATTGGACAGTTAGAGTTGTTCCGAACGATAGATCGCTCGTTACGAAAGGGTTCGCGGGTCAGATGAGCGCCATGCTGTTGGATGCGGCGAGCCTGTATTTTCGCGCGTTTCACGCGTTACCCACCTCGATCACCAATTCGGAGGGGCGCCCGGTCAACGCGGTACGCGGCTTCCTGGACATGCTCGCCAGCCTGGTGCGGCGATTCCAGCCGAGCCATCTGGTGGCCTGCCTGGACGACGACTGGCGGCCGGCATGGCGGGTCGAGCTGGTGCCAAGCTATAAGGCGCATCGCATGGACACCGGCCACCCGGGGCAAGAGCTAGCACCCGACGAGCTGGGTCCGCAGGTTCCGGTACTACTGGAGGTGCTGGACGCGTTGGGAGTGGCGAAGCTTGGGATGACCGACCATGAAGCCGACGACGTCATCGCCACCCTGACGACCCGGCTTCGTTCGGCGATGGCCGTAGACGTGGTCACCGGCGATCGGGACTTGTTCTCCCTCATCAACGCCCCGGACGACTCGGGGCATGAGGTGCGGGTGCTGTACACCTCCCGGGGTGTCAACAACCTGGTTCCGGTGGACGCGGCGGAGCTGATGCAGCGCTACGAGGTCACTCCCCCGCAGTATGCCGAGGTTGCGGTGCTGCGCGGTGATTCCTCCGACGGGCTGCCCGGCGTGCCCGGGATCGGTGAGAAGACCGCGACCCGGCTAATCACCAGCTTCGGTTCGCTGGCAGGGGTGCTGGCGGCCATAGAACGCGGCGACTCCGGCGTGAAGCCTCGCCAGGCGGCCGGCATCACCGAACACGTCGACTACATCACCGCCGCGACCCGGGTGACCGGGGTGGTGCGGGACCTCCCGATCGGCGAGCTTGACACCGCGAAGCCGAACGCACCGGTCAATATCGGACGCTTAGCCGAGCTCGGCGAGCGCTACCGACTGGCCGGTTCGCTCACCCGAGTCACCACCGCCCTCTACGGCGGGTAACCCGCGACCGGCCTGGCGACCGCAGCGTGGCCGAGCTAATCGATCGTGCGTGACACGGTGGGATCCGAGGCAACCGGGCGGTAGACGCTCCTAATCTTGCTCGGATATGGGCCTCAGCAATCCATATCCTTGCTGATCAGGGGCGCCTTTCAGCCGTTCGGCACACCCCCCAGCAATCACATGCGAAAGGCCCCGGGCTAACTAGAGGGTCACCGATCTGGACTATGTGGGCCGGGTGCGGTCCGCGCCGATGGCGACACCGACGATCGTGCAGGATTCGGTGCCGTGGTTGCGCCAGGCGTGCCGAGTGCCGTTCTGGACGAGCACGTCGCCGGCCCGCAACACTGTCTGCTCGCCGTCGTCGAGCTCCAGCGTGACCTCGCCGGAGACGACTAGGACGTAGTCGATGCTGTCGGTGGTATGCATCCCCGGGGCGTCGGGCTCCATCCGGGCCATCGCGCCCGGCATTTGTCGCTCCAGTTCACCCAAGGCCGCAGCCATGTCGAGATCCGCAGGTGGGACTAGCTCGCCCGGCGGGATCGTGTTGATCATGAAGCGGGATCCATCTCGGGGTGGGTAGTACGCCTCAGCGCGGCGCGGCGAGCCGTCGTCCGGGAACGTGGGTCGCTCGTCGCGGCCCCACAGCCGGTAGGCCGCACAACCGGGCATCAGCTCGGACGTGATGGGCTCGACATCACGGTCGTCAACCACACGGGCCTTGCCCTCAAAGTCGTGTCCAGTGACCACTCGGCGAATCTTCATGCGCTCCATCCGATTGTGCCTTGATATTCCGCGTATTGATACTGGCCCGTATTGATACGCTACCGTATCCTACGGCTGGCGAACCCATCAATACGATGGCGTATCCTGCTATCCGTGGTGAACGAGTCGAGCCGGCTGTCCGCCCAGGACTGGGCGCGGGCTGCGTTGAAGTCAATCGCGGACGGTGGCCTGGCCGCGGTCGCGGTCGAACCGCTGGCGCGGACACTCGGCGTGACCAAGGGCAGTTTCTACGCGCACTACCGGAACCGGGACGAGCTGATCGCGGCGGCACTCGCGGAGTGGGTGCGCAGTCACGGCGACGAGGGACTTGCCGAATTCGCCGCGATCGCTGATCCGGCACGGCGATTGCGCGAGCTGCTCACCACGGTCGTGCACGCCGTCCAGCCGCTGGCGCCATCGGTGCACCTGAGCCTGCTCGGCGACCGCAACGACCCACGGGTCAGGGACGTGGTTCGCCGGGTGAATCGAGCCCGGCTGGAATTCCTGGCTCGCACCTACCGCGAACTCGGCCTGCCGCCGGACCGGGCGGCGTCTCGGGCACGGGTCGCCTATGCGGCCATCCTCGGGCTGTTGCACCTGGCACAAACCGATCCGGACGCCTCACACTCCACCATACTCGCCGACGAGGCGACCGCGGTCTTCCTGCCGTCATGACGGCGCACGCTGGCTGAGATCGCACAGACATGGCCCTCGACAAGCCATGCCCTTGCTGTCAAAAGCACCTTTCAGTCGTTCAACACACCCCACCGGCCGATCGCCGATTACTGACTGCCGCCGTTCGTCACTGTTAAGCCAAGGGCGCGGTGTCTCTGCCGCGGGCGGCCTCGATGCTGGGGTAACCCGCAGCCTTGAGGCGAGCGAGCAGCCCCTTGTTGACCCGGCGCGGCCACAGCGGACCACCGTAGATCAGGCCGGTATACCCCTGCACGAGCGTGGCACCGGCGCAAATCCGCTCCCAGGCGTCGTCGGCGGTCTCGATGCCACCCACGGAGACCAGCACTAGCCGGTCACCGACGACCGCGCGTAGCCGCCGCAATACCTGCAGCGAACGCTCCCGTAACGGCGCACCCGACAGGCCGCCTACGCCGGCAGCCTCGATCAGCTCGGGCGAGCTGCGCAGCCCCGAGCGTTCGATGGTGGTGTTGGTGGCGATGATCCCGTCCAGCTTGAGTTCGAGCGCCAGCCGGGCGATGTCGTCGACTTCGTCGTCGGTCAGGTCGGGGGCGATCTTTACCAGCAGCGGCGGGCGGGCGCCGGACGGAGCCAGCTCCGCGCCGGCCTCGGCTACGGCGGTCAGCAGCGGGCGAAGCACCACCGTGGCCTGCAGGTTGCGCAACCCGGGAGTATTGGGCGAGCTGACGTTGACCACCAGGTAGTCAGCGTGCGGCGCAAGCCGGCGAGTGCTCTCAACGTAATCGGCCACAGCGTCGGCCTCGGGCACCGCCTTGGTCTTACCGATGTTGATCCCCAGCATGGTGTAGGCGGGTCGGGGATGCCGAATTAGCATATCGGCGGCCGCCGCCGATCCAGAATTGTTGAAGCCCATCCGATTGATGAGTGCCCGGTCGGCCGGGAGGCGAAACAGTCGCGGCTGCGGGTTTCCTGGTTGCGGCTGTGCCGTTATGGTGCCGACCTCCACGAAACCGAA
>DATATO010000234.1:0-1625 GCA_036268755.1 Mycobacteriales bacterium
CCGACGCCGACGCCGACGCCGACGCCGAAACCGATGCCGACTCGGCGGCCGCCACCGAGCGCGAGCAACCCGAGCGTGATGACCGAACCCCCGCACAGCGTCGCCACGATGGCTTTCTCGAGGCCGGCCAACGACTGCTGCGTTCCGCGACGCTGCCCGACTGCGGCGGTACCCCGGTCACCGTGCTGGTCACCATGTCCGAAGATCAGCTCCGCACCCGTACCGGCAGCGCCACCACCGCACACGGCGACCCGATACCCGTCCGCGACCTACTGCGGGCCGCCGCCGAGGCCGACATCATCCCCGTCGTCCTCAACACCGCCGGCGGGATCGTGTCCTACGGCCGCTGCCGCCGCACCGCCTCACCGGCGCAGCGGCGGGCGCTGGCCGCCCGCGACGGCGGCTGCTGCTTCCCCGGCTGCACCCGCCCTGCCTCCTGGACCCAGGCGCACCACATCAGACCCTGGTGGGCCGGTGGATTGACCGATCTGGACAACCTCGCCATGCATGAATACGACCCCTCCCGCAAATGACCTCATACCTTACGATCTTGCGGTGGGAAAAAACAGCCAGGGCGTTTTTCTTCGTGTGCGATGGTCTTACATTGCTGTCGCTTGCCTTATTGTCGCCATCGGATCTGTCGGTGCGCTCGTAGTTGTCGCTACTATCGAAAAGGCTGATGCGCTAGCAACAATCGCCCTCGCACTCGCGGTGCTCGCGTTCGTCATTCAGATATTAGTATTTGTTGCTCAGACTGCGGCTGCGACGGCACAGCAACGCGAAACGTTGACTATCAACGCCGAGACCCGCAGCATTCTGGCAGAGCTGCGTACTCATGCCGTAGAGACCAATCAAGTTGTGACCGGACAATTCAACAAGTTGCTCGACAGATTTATACTGGACGCCAAGAATAGTGTCGCCGAAGCGACTGAGGACAGCGGCTCTGCCGAAGAAGCGGTGCAAGCTGTCCTGGCCAGTCTGTCCAGCTCGGTAGAAGAGCTACGTAGGTCCGTTGAACGTGAGCTGCCCACCCGCCCGCGGCACGGAGAGTCTGGCGCGTCTTTGGCTAGGACTAGCTCCAACCCAGCGTTAAGGGAGCGAAATCTTAGTCGGGCCAAGAGTGGCCCAGTGAAGAGCATCGCAAATCGACTCGCCCACGAAGAGGGCCTTCCTGAACTTGACGCAGATGCCGTTGCTTTGCTCGCGCGATTCGCTGACGACGTGATTGTTTCCGGCGAAGCGAGCATTGCCGAGGGCCTCCCGGTATCAATGGACGTGCCGGGCCTTAACACTTTGCGTGCATTGTACTTGATCACTCGGAGGGTGTCTGGGTCCACGGAGACCTCTGATCCGCTCTATCGGCTGACAGGCAAGGGCCGGGCGTTGGCAAGTGCAATAACCGGGTCATCGGTTGACGACGGTTTACTGTCGGCGCTGCCTTGGCTCAGTGAAGCGCGAAGCAGGTATCGGGCGTCTTGACTTGAATTAGCAACACAACTCGTTCGGTCGAGAGAGAGGGCCTGTGGCGGGAGTGGTTCGTCGCCCTCGTAGGTGCCGATTGTGCGCAGTTCGGTGTGCGGGTCAAGCTCGAAGTACCCCGACCATCGACGGTGGTTGGCCAGTGC
>DATATO010000235.1:0-2758 GCA_036268755.1 Mycobacteriales bacterium
CAGCGCAGTGACTTACCTCGGCTACCCGGTAGGATCGGCGATTTCCCTGCCGATCGTTGAGCGGGTGGAACGCAAGTACCTCATGGTCGGCTCGGTGCTTGCCATGGCCGTATTCGGGCTGGCCTTCGGCTACGGCACTGCCACGTGGCTGATCGTGGGATGTGGATTCGCCTATACCGTGATCAGCAACATCTTCTCCAACGCGTTTCACATCTACCAGGCGGAGATCTTCCCCACACCCCTGCGTGCCACGGCAGCCAGCGGCACCTACTCTCTGTCACGACTTTCGAGCGGGCTGATGCCCTTCCTGCTACTGCCCCTGCTGCACAGCCACGGCGCCGGCATGCTCTTCGGCGTCATCGCCGCAGCCCTAGCCGTCGTAGCGTTGGACATCGGCCTGTTCGGCCCACGCACCACCGGCCGCGCCCTAGAGACCGTGAACGGCCGGCCCGAACACATCGTCTCTCAGCGGTGAACCGCATCGTCCGACCGATCCACACCCAACCTGGCCCTCAAAGGAGCCCGTACGATGACTTCTCTTCCTGGTCGGCTCGCCCCGCAGACACGGCCTCGGGAGTGGGACGCCGGGACCTATGACCGGCTGCCGTTACCCCACCTGCGTTGGGGCGACCGCTTGCTCGCCGACCTGCACCTAAACGGCGACGAAACCGTCCTCGACATCGGCGCCGGCACCGGACGCGACACCGCGAAGCTGCTCGACCGCCTACCCCGCGGTCACGTCATTGCCGTCGACGGCTCCCAGGCCATGCTCGACCGGCTCGCCGCCCGCTTCGCCGGGCATTCCCACGCCGCCCGGCTCACCGTGCTGCACGCCGACCTCAACAACCCACTCCCGCTGGATCGCCAGGTCGACGTCATTTTCTCCGTCGCCACCCTACACTGGCTAGCCGACCATTCGACGGTGTTCGCCCATCTCGCCGCCGCCCTGCGCCCGGGCGGGACGTTGCACGCCGAGTGGGGAGGCCACGGCAACCTCGCAGCCATCGAGCAGTCACTGGCCGATCTTGGGCTACCCGCGCTCGGCGGGGCCCTGAACTTCGCCACAGCCGACGAGACCCGCCAACGGCTGCTGCAAGCAGGATTCACCGACCCTCGGGTGAACCTGCAACCCGACCCGGCGCGCCTGCAGCCCGGGGAGCAGCTCGAGACGTTCTTGGCCACCGTTGTCCTCGGAGCACTGCTGGACCAGGTTCCCCTGGAGCGGCACCACAGGCTCGTCACAGACATCGCCAACCGCCTGCCCGCACCCGAGATCGACTACGTACGACTCCACGCGCACGCCACACGAACCTGACTTAAACCCACCCACACAGCGTGCAGGCGGGGTAGGAACCATGACCATCCAACTGGCAATTGCACGCGAAGCCCACGTGATCGCAACTGCCACCGTGACGGCCCGCTGGAGCGGTGCGCGCGGCGGCATGGGAGCTGTTGCCGGTCTCCCCTGCCACTCTGGACGAAACCCGAGTGTGGCTGTATTACATCGCCCGGGCATCGGTCGACCTCCGGTTGCGGCCTGTCGTTGAGGAGCAGTGGCAGGGCCGCCACGAATACCTGGTCGCGCTGCTTCAGATCGCAAAGGATCGCGAACAGCTGGCCGCCAACGTCGACGTGCGTCGCGCCGCGATCGAGTACCACGCCATCGTGGACGACTCCGCGTGGCCGGCCTCACCACCCGGATCTCATGAGCGTCGAGTCGATGCGCGCGCCGATCGACGATCACCTTCGGGATGTGCGGCGACGCTCCCCGATACCGCACGGTGGATAGCCGGTCAGAGCATCACCGTTGAGGCGGTCTGTCCCGACAGCTATTCCACATGCTGTCCCTCTCGGATCACCCGGGCGACCTCCCGCGGGTCCATAGGACGCCACGGCACGTGCGCCTGAATCGCCGCGGGCGTGCCATATTCGAGTACAGCGGCTCGGGCCCGTAGCGGCTCGGGTTCGATCTCGGGCTCCAGCACCACATCCGGCGTACCCTTGGCGTTAAGCAGGTGCTCCTGGTTGAGCGCCATGGCGTCCTTCACTGATAGGCCCTGGCCCACCGCGCGCAACATTCGCAGATCCCTCACGTTGGCGGTGTAGTCCTCGTCGAACTCGAGGTATCGACCCTCGAACTCGTTGCGCAACCGTTCCAGCAGCTCCTGCGGCGGAGCGCTCGGGGGCAGCTGGGCAATGTCAGCGGCATCTGCCGTGCCGGCCAGATCGATATGTGTGTCGCAGTAGTCCAGTGCGACCAGCAGCAGGGTTATCTCCTCGCCGTGGCGTCGCCAAAACGACTCGGCGTAGGCATGGTCGGGCTCATCGGCGTCGGGTTGTGGGTCGTCGTCCACTCGGCGGGCGAGTTCCTCGCGGCGCTCGGCGGCCCGCTCGGCGAGTTCGTCGGCACTGGGGCGCGGCGGTTCGACGGGACGGTCCGGAGTGCGCTGCACGCTGTCATCAATATTGTCGCCGTTGACGTCCCGCCCGACCCGCCTGGCCTTGCGACGATTGCGGCGCGCCTCGGCGAGCCAATGATTGTCGAGCTGGTCGAGCTTGCGCAGCAGTCCGGCGAGCTCGGCCTTGGCGGCAATCGCACTCCCAGAGGTGTGGCCGTCCCGTTCGAGCTCCAATACGATAAGGGGAAAATTGGGTTGTTCCTGCGGTTGCTTTCCCTCATCGAGTAGGCGCAGGTATTCCAACGCGTCCTGCACGAGTGAGCGCAGTCGGTCGTCAAGTTCGGCGTCTGCCGCGGGTT
>DATATO010000236.1:0-4153 GCA_036268755.1 Mycobacteriales bacterium
GAACATGTTTCCGCTAACGAATACGCGGTGCGATCGCTACAAGTGACTTTGGGGGCACGGCAGCGTTTGCGCGACGAGCTTATCGAGCGGATAGCGGTCGAACATGCCGAGACTTTTGCCAGGTTGGCGAAGTAGGTGACCGATTTCCTTGATCTTGAGGACTTCCTCATGGCCACTCGCCGAGTCGTCCCAAATCTAACCGTGCTCGACTACGGTCTCTTGAAGTCAGCGTTGGCTCGCCCACAGGTAACAGTGTTCGGTGAGGACGCTTATCTGACCGTCTTCGAAAAAGCCGCAGCGCTATTGGAGTCGCTCGCCCGCAACCGCGCATTAGCTGACGGAAATAAGCGATGCGCATGGATGGCCACGGTTCTCTTTCTCGGGCTCAACGGCGTAGCCATACCTTCGAATCCGGATAACGATGAAGCCCTCGTACTTGCCGTGGCCACAGGACAACTCAATATGAGCGAGATTGCTTCGGAGTTGGCGAAACTGAGTTAGAGGCAACCAAACAAATTCTGCAGGGCAATTTTCCACCATTAGATTCAGTTACTGAGGTGCCTAGCTCACGCCGGCGTAGGAGTGCAGACCGGTCTGCACCAGGTTGATGACGAAGAGATTCACCATCATGGTGCCCCAGCCGAGGATGACGATCGCGACGGCCTTCTTGCCGCGCCAACCCGCGGTGGCACGGGCATGCAGGTAGGCCGCGTACACCACCCAGGAGATAAAGGCCCAGGTTTCCTTCGGGTCCCAGCTCCAGTAGCTCGTCCAAGCGGCCTCAGCCCAGATGGAACCGGCAATCACAGCAAACGTCCACAGCGGGAACGCCAAGGCATGAACCCGGAAGGTGAGCCGTTCCAGGCTCTCGGCCGACGGCAACCTCACGCCAATGGTAAATGGGAACGTGATCTCGCGACCGGCCACTGTCCGGGCGTCATAACCCTGCCGGATCAGATACAGCACGCCACAGACGAAACCGAACATGAAGATGCCGCTGGAGGTCGCGGCGGCGCTCACGTGGATCTTCAGCCACACCGAGTTCAGCGCCGGCACCAGCGGGGCGGCCTTGGCGTACAGGACGGTGCCGGCAAGCCCCAGCAGCAGCACCACCGGCAGCAGCACGAAAAGGCCCAAATGCCGCAGTTTCGGCCTGCGGCTCAGCGCGATCAGCCAACACGTCACGCCGACGAGACATGCCACGCATACGAACTCATACATGTTGCCCCACGGCACGCGATGCACCGAAATACCGCGGGCGATCAGCGAACCCAGCTGACATAGCGCACCGATCACGGTCGCCAGCACCGCGGCCCGACCCAACACCATGGCACGAGCACCCCACCGCGCGGCGGCACCGGACCTTGCGGGGGACGCCGCTGCCCGTGAGGCGTCAGCCGGCAAGCTGGAATCGAGGCCACCCGCCCCGATCAGAACCGGAACCTTCGCCGCCTCGTGAACCTGCGACTTCGCCGCCGAGGCGACAAGGCCGCGCACGCCAAAGGCGTATTCGATGGCGTAGCAGGTCATAGCCACCGCATAGATCACGATGGCCCACAGGAACAGGTTGTTGGAAAGAGCGGCAAGGCCGTTATTAATCGGCATGGGTGGTCCCGACTGTCTCTAGAGTCTGTGCGCCCGAGGGCTCCCCCGACTCGGTCACGCTGGTCTTTTCTCGAACCGTACTTACGATACGGCGGAACTCTGCGGCAAACGCCTCCGAGTCTGCCCGAGTCAATCCGGCAAGCTCGATGCTCGTGCCGTCGCCGCGGGCGTGAAGCCGGACGAACAGCCGGCGACGCCTGATGAACAGCGAGATCAGCAGCCCGGCCACCATCGCCGCCGCGCCGACCAAGGCGGTAAGGCGCCCCGGGTCTCGGGAGATCTCTACGCTCATCCACTGTTTGGTGCCGACGAAAGTCACCGAGGAACCATCATCGAGCTGCCAACTCTGACCCGGCTGTAGGAACTTCGAGCCCAGTAGTGCCAGCTGACCGGACCGGACCTTGGACTGATCCAGGGTGTAGACCGATCGCGGTATGCCCGAATCTAGGCCGGTATCGCCGCGATACGCCAGCAACGTGATCCCCTCGTTCTCACGGGTGGGGTACTCGGAATTGATGAACGGCGGGAACTGCGGGGCCGTCGGCACATAGATGCCCTCGAAGGCTACCTGCACGTTTGGCTGTTTCTTGTCGCTCTCGGGGTCCTGGTTCGCATCCGGCAGTGCGACCACGCCTTCACTGGTCTCCTTGGGATCCCTGGGCAGGAAAGGCGTGGGGCTCTCAAAGGTGGTGCCGTACCGGTCGGTGAAACGCAGGATCGGGGCAAAACCGTGATTGATCAGGAACACGCCCGCGCCGTGCAGCCGCAGCGGATGGTTCACCTGCAGCGTGTATGGCTTGCGGGGATCGGAGCTGCCGGCCGATTTACCCTCGTCGTAGCGAAGATCGGCCTTGTAGTTCACCGGCTGGCCGTCGGAAAGGTAGCGAGCCTGAAAGTTCTTCATGGTCAGGCAGAACGGCGTGATGCTCTTATCGGAGACCAGTCGCCCGGGAGTGAATTGATCGTAGGACTGCACCGAGTTGCAGAACTGGCTGTTCTCGACGATCAGCGCGCCGCCCTTCCAACCCCACAGCGAACCCAGCGCAACGCCGACCAAGACCACGACCAACGCAAAGTGGAAGATCAGGTTTCCGACCTCGCGCAGCTGACCGCGCTCGGTGGACAGGGTGATCGTGCCGTCCGGGTCGGTCCGCCGCCGCATCCGGCGCCACCGCATCTCCCGCAGCGAACTTTGCAGCTCGTCCGCGACCTGGCTCGGTTCCCGCTCCGTCTCCACCCGCTCGTGCAGCGGAAGCTTGGACAGGTGGGCCGGCACCTGCGGCGGACCCATAATGAGCGGCGGCAGGTGCACCCGCATTCGGGAGATCAGGCACCCCGTCAGCGAGATAAAGAGCAACAGGTAGATCGCGGAAAACCAGGGCGAGGTGAAAACCTCGAATCCCCACAGCCGGTTCAGGACGGGCGCCAACGTGGGGTGATCGTGGTAGTACTTCTCCACCTTGCCGTCGTTGAGGTCGCGCTGCGGGAAGCTTGCGCCGGGCACCGCGGCGAGCGCGAGCAGGAACAACAGCACCAACGCGGTGCGCATGCTGATGAGTTGGCCCCATAGCCTGCGCAGCTGAAACGACAACATTGCGACGAATTTCGACAGCATCAAATCCCGACCTCACCGACACCGACGTGACTACGGAGCCAAATAACGCAGTCCGACCAGGCACCGGTCAGCAGCAAAATCCCCACGGCCACGAGCAATCCCCCACCGACCCAGCGAATCCAGACCGCGTGTCGGCGAAGCCAGCCGGTGGCGCTGGCGAACCATCGGAATCCCAGAGCGCAGCAAAGGAATGGGATG
This sequence comes from Mycobacteriales bacterium, assembly GCA_036268755.1. Taxonomy (GTDB): domain Bacteria; phylum Actinomycetota; class Actinomycetes; order Mycobacteriales; family QHCE01; genus DATATO01. The sequence continues at coordinate 3,419 of DATATO010000236.1, forward strand.
CCGAGTCCGGCCGCGTAGGCGGCGGAAAGGATGGCCCCTCGATCGGCCGACCCCTCGACGAATGACAGTCCCTGCACCGCAGCCAACGTGGGACCGAGGCAGGGAGTCCAGCCCAGCGCGAACACGGCACCCAGGACGGGCGCGCCAATCAGTCCCGAGGCCGGCACGAACCGCAGCCGGAACTCACGGCTCATGCCGGGAACCAAGTCGAGGAAGACGAGACCCATCAGCACGACGGCGACACCGACCACCTTTTCGATGATCGACTCGTAGGACAGCAACCAGCGTCCGGCGCTGCCGAAAGCCGCTCCAAGCAGGGTGAACACCACGGTGAAGCCGAGCACGAACAGTGCGGCACCCAATACCGTGGTGGATCTGGCGGCTCGCAGTAGCTCGAGACGACGGGGCCCTGCGGCGGCCGATTTTTCGGTGTCCGCGCCGCTGAGGCCGGTGATGTAGGAGAGGTAGCCCGGGACGAGCGGTAACACACAGGGCGAGGCAAAACTCGCCAAACCAGCAAGCGCGCTTACCGCGATGGCGATGAGGAGGGGACCATGCGTTGCTGCGTCGGCAAATCCGCTAGCTGAGGACACGGATTGATCGCCGTCGGAGGGGGAAACTCACCCGTCGATTGTGACACCGGGGGGAGCGGCGGCACCCCGGCGGGTCGTGGTGTTGTGACCGGCGGCGCAACGGGTGCCGGGACTGGGCTGATCTCCGACGTCACCCCTGTCC
>DATATO010000237.1:0-5605 GCA_036268755.1 Mycobacteriales bacterium
CCCGTAGCTTCCATGTGTCCTCATTGAGGGAGATCGCATGGGCCTCCCCGTCGACGTACCCCGCCAAATCCTCGGCCGGCCAGCCCAACTTCAGCAGAGCCTGCTTGAGCCGACCCCGCTCGCTGGGATGCACTATCACCGTGTCGTCGTCGATGCGGTCGCCGAACATCCCGGACAGCTTCTTCGATTTCGACACCTCGATCCCGACGGCCCTATCCGCCGCGTGCAGCACCAGGCCGTGGCTGGGATGGTTCAGGATTCGCAGCCGACCGTAACGATCCATAGTTTCGGCGATATCTACCAACAGTGCATGCGGCACTGGGTAACGGGAGTAACGAACCAGGGCGTCGATGACCTGCTCGGCGTCGTGCCCCGCTGCCCTGGCGTTCCACAGGCCGAGTGGGGTTATCCGATAGGTGTGTACGTGTTCGGGTGCCCGCTCGAGTTCCGCGAAGGGAGCGATGGCGACCCGGCACTCGCGAGCCTGAGGATGATCGATCTCGAGTAACAGGGTTTTGTCCGACTGAACGATCAAACACGACATGTTGATCAACACTACCGTGGCCCTGCAGCGAAACCTCGCCAGCCGCTGACAGCACTGCGGCGGAGCCGCTTGGGGTTCGGCTACTCGGGGAGCGCAGCCGAGGCGATCCGATGCAGGGCGAGGGTCAGGCTCGTTTCGTTGCGTTCGTCCTCCGCGCGCACATACCCGGCACCGAGCGACAACGGCCGTACCAGCCGTCGCTGGGTCGTTCCCTGAGCGTCAATAAACGTGATCCACAGCTGTTGTTTTTCGCGAATACAGTCCGACACCAGTGCCACCATCGCCTCGCTGTGTGCGCCGGCAGGGATATCCGAGGTTTCGTCATCTAACCGGGCCATTCGCTGCAGGATGCGGCGTCGTTCGTCGCCGGTTTTCATATGGCCGATTGCCTGCCATGCGTCCCGTTGCAGCTGCTCGGAGCTCCGCTGCGGTGTCTCCGCTGGGACCTGACTCAGCTTTGCGCGACGCTGCCGCCGAGATTTCACCAGGAGCGTGCCCTGAGCATCTTCGGTTGCCGCGGCGTATCCTGCCTCGCGGAGCGTGGCCACCAAGGTTTCCGGCCGGCATGGCGAGACGGCGACGGTCGGCGCCAGGCGTCTGAGTCGCAGTTTTGCGCAGCGTGAGTCCGCAAGCGCGGCGGCTATGAGGGTCTCGTCGTCACTCCGGAGGTACGCCCCGGCCTCTCCGACTCGGAGTCCGCCATGCCTGCGTGCGGCGTCGTCGATGAGGTAGGTCAGCGTCTGCGGAATGGCCGTGGCCGAGCTCGTCCTGAAGAACTCCTGAACGTCGATGCGGTTCCAGCCCGCATCGAAGGCATCACGGAGGCTGTCGGCCGTCACCCGGTACACCGTTGCGGAGCCGGCCGACTCCACCTCCGCCACGAGCGACATGCCGTGCGCCAACTCCGGGGTCAGTGGGCCCGGAGCCACGATCGTCAGATCTGCCTGCACCAGCACGCGGCCGACCGGGGCGGGCAACAGTCCGGCAAGGACCGGGGCCGGGTCGTTGCCGTTGATGAGCGCCCGGCCAAAGCTGGTGAGACCGTGCTCCTGCGGCGCGGTGGCCGCGGCGGCGATGATGCCGAGTACCGCGGCCTCGTTGGAGACCGCCGCCAAAACGGCCATCTCCTGGCCGTCCGGCCCGATTTCCTCGGCGATCAGCCGCAGCGGCGCCCGCCAACGCACCAGGTCGAAGACGGCTCGTGGCGGCGTTACGGCCTGGTCGTCCAGCTCGTTGAAGCAGGCCAGCAGCTGCTGCCGAACCCACGGCGCTCCCGTCCGAGTGACCTCCGGACCGAGGGGCGCAATCCGGCGGTCACGTTCGTCCCGGCGCTCGATCAGGATGGGCTGCCGGCGCATGGTGAGCCAGGCCCGAGCCAGCGTGGTCCATCGTTGGGCTGGGCTGTCGGAGCGCCAATGGTCGAACACGCCGGTAGGAAGCCATTGCGTTTTAGTTTCGATCTCGTCGATTCCCAGCAGGCCGGCCGCGAAACAGACCTCCAACAACAGGCCCGCGGTTTCGAGCGTTGCACCAATGTCGCGTGCGAGTTTCCGCAAGTCACGGCCCGATATTCCGCCGGCGCGCAACTGCTCGACAGGTTGTTTATCGACGGCGTCCAGTAGTTCTTCGGCGATCCGAATCGCTTCGCCGGCCGAGCCCGTTCCGCTGTGGGTCGCCGAATCGGCTGACACCCGTGTCCGCGGGAGTTCCGGCGGGGTGGGGGGCAAGGCAACCACCCGGCGTATCCGGCCCGGGTCCATTTCTCCGATTGCCCGCCATCCCGTCTCAGTCTCGGTGGCGAGGAACAATCGTTCTATCACCCGGTGGGTATTTTCTAGCGCCGTCGCGGGAATCGGCACGTCAAACAGCGTCGACAGTTGTTTTTCGGGCGCCTCGTCGGTGCTATGGAGAATGCTCAGCGTCATGAGGCCGAGGTAGTCCAGTTGGCGGGCTGCCAACCCGACCGATGTCGGGCTGGCAGCCCGAGCTGCCAACGCCTCGAAGTCTGAGGCCGGGGGGCTCATCAGGTCCGGTCGACGGATCAGCAGCTCCTGGAGCGATCGGTCGTCCAGATGGCGCAGCTGCTCTGCGAGGTCGGAGGTGAGCATTGTCATCCCGACAACGCTACCGACTTGCCAGCGCGGATTTTCTCCGAGAGGGTAGGTCGACACAATCGTAGTAAGGAGTACCTAAAATGAACGCCGCGCGTGACGGTCAAACCCGTCAGGAGTCGGAGGCGACTTCTCACGACAGACTCGAGGTATCCGAGCTCTTGGGTCAGTTTCAGGGGGCGAGTAGCCCGTTCGGGAATGCCCAGTTCCCGCTGCCGGCAGAACAGCTGCGTATTCCCGGTGCCGAGCATCTGTCCGACTGACGGTCGGCGACCCTAACCGCGATGGCTGAGACCGGACCCACAGCTGCGCGCCGCAGGCTCGGCGCGCAGTTACGCGGGCTTCGTGAGGCGGCAGGGATCTCGGGTGAGCAGGCGGCCGTCATTTTGGACGGTTCGCAGGCAAAGATTTCGCGGCTGGAAAGTGGCGTCACGCGTCCCGGAATTGCGGATGTCGCGGCTTTGCTTAAGTTCTATGAGGCCGACGACGAACTGTATGATTCGCTGCTGGCCTTGGCGAAGGTGGCGGCGTCCCGGAGCCGCAGTTGGTGGCGCGACTATGTCGATGCGTTCGGCGTGCAAGTCCGACAACGAGCGGCTTTGGAATCCGAGGCATTTGCCATTTTACATTGTTGTCCATTTGTGATTCCGGGAGTTTTGCAAACACCGGACTACACGCAAGTCGTTTTCGAACGAACCGGGCACGGAATTTCTCGGGAAAATATCGAGCTCGCAATTTCTTATCAGACGGCCCGAAAAAAACATGTGTTAGCTAACGTTTCAGCTTATCGAGTGTTAACCACACCGGCCGCTCTGCGCTGGCGCCCCTCCGCGACATTCGATCCACGGCCACAGCTACGCAGCCTAATTTCCGATGTTACCGCCGGAAACTGTTTTGAACTGCGAATACTTTCCGAATACCCGGCGGACGGAATACTTGCCCCGCCGGATTTCAGTATCTTTACGTTCGACGACGAGGCGGTACCGGCCGCCGGTTACCTCGAACTACCGACCGGTTTCCATGCGCTGGAAAGATCGTCAGAAATTCAATATTATGACGAGGTCTTTTCCGTGTTATGGGACATGGCTCTTACCGAAGAAAATTCTTTGGCTTATGTTCACGACATGGTAAAGAAGCTCGACAGTTAAGTATTCCAACGCATCCCGGTAAGCAAAGGGCAATATATTTACCATGGAAAATACTGGTCGCATTCAATGGAGAAAATCCAGCGCCTGTCTCGGCGGTAGCCAATGTGTTGAGGTAGCGGCGTTCCCGAGCGGTTCGGTCGGCGTTCGCGATTCGAAAAATCCGGCCGGTCCGGCCCTCGAATTCACCGCGGGACAGTGGGGTGAGTTCCTCGGAGGTCTCCGGCAACAGGAGGTACGTCGCTAGCGCGTGTCGCTATGCGCTTGCCAGTCGATTCGGTGTAGACCACAGGGTGGTATGTGACAGAAGGGTTCGTGCATAATGCATAGGGCGGCCGCCACGGTATCCCGGTTATAACACCGTGGCGGCCGCTTTACGTTTGTCGTCGATAGATTCGCGTTGTTGAGGCGAGGTTTCGGGACGCTAGCCCGCCTCCGACTCGGGACGTGTAAAAATAGGCACTCCAGAACGATCTCTTCGGACTGAACAAGCAGAAAGACGAGCGCTAACGTGCCTACAGGCAAGGTCAAGTGGTATGACACCGACAAGGGCTTCGGCTTCTTGTCCCGTGACGACGGCGGCGACGTCTTTGTACACCGTGGAGCGCTTCCGCCTGAGGTGTCGGAGCTGAAGGCCGGGACGCGTGTCGAATTCGGCATTGTCACCGGCCGCAAGGGCGATCAGGCATTGTCCGTTCGCGTACTTGATCCAATTCCGTCGCTTAGTGCCGTCGCTCGCCGTCCCACGGATGAGCTGCACGGTCTCATCGAAGACATGATCAAGGTGCTGGAGGCCAAGGTGCAGCCCGACCTTCGCCGTGGGCGCTACCCCGAGCGAAAGGCCTCCCGCAAGCTTGCCGAGATGGTGCACGCCGTGGCGCGGGAGCTCGAGGGCTAACGCGCAGCGATCTAGGCCGGTATCGGTTGTTTGCGGGCCTCTAGCCAGAGCCGCATCGCCAGGAGGGCGGCGCCGCCGACACAGGCCGCCGCCACGCTCAGCCCCCAGTGGCCGGCGAGTGGAATAAGTCCTATGGCGCCGCCCACTACCCAGGCAAGCTGTAGCAGGGTCTCGGAGTGGCCGAACGCGCTCGCGCGGTATTCCTCGGCCGTGTCCTGCTGAATGATGGCATCCACGCCGAACTTGCACAGGCCGCTGGCCAGCGCGGTGACGAAGGCGAGGGTCGCCGCGGCGATCAAGCCGTAAGTGACCGCGGCAACGGCGCAGCTGACGGCCGCGGCCGTCGCGGCCGTCAAGTGCAGCCGCAGCGGATGGCGTAGTTTCAGCCGGGTGCCGATGACGGTGGCCGCGAATGAACCCACACCGAGCGCCCCGGCGATGATCGCCAGAGCTAGCGCCGCCGGCGGCCCCAGGTCGTCCTCGCGCGTTCTGAAGGCGAAGTACAGGGTCAAAAACCCATACAGTGCTCGGAGGGCACCGGTGGCCGTTATCGCGACCCATACCTGATTACTGAATAGCTGCACGGTGGTTTTGTGTCCGGGAAGCTGAAAAATTCGTGGCAGGCTTTCGGGCTTCTCCGAGTCCGCCTTCGGCGGCAGCCGTAGCGCCGAGATCATGCCGAACAGGAACACCACGGCGGCGCCCCGTAGCGGCCACTGCGCACCGAAGTGGGCCAGTCCCACTGCTATTGCGCCCATCACGCCGCCGACGATGATTCCCGCCAGCGAGCCCCGTGCGTTCGCCTCCACCAGGCTCAATCGCTCCGGCAGGAGCCGAGGCACGGCGGCACTGCGGGCCACACCGTACGCCCGAGACAGCACGAGTACACCGAACGCGGCGGGGTAGA
>DATATO010000238.1:0-5881 GCA_036268755.1 Mycobacteriales bacterium
CGCTGCCCTCTGCCATAAAGAAAGCCGCGAACCCCACCACGGCGGCCATGATCCCCACTTTGCCGAGCACATCCGGAAGCCCACCACTGCCGCCGGACAGCATGAGGGCACGGACCAACAACACCACCGCGCCTATGACGACGGCTAGGGAGAATAACTCGACGTAAACCTTGGCATTGAGCTCCTGCATTATGTGATCGATAGAGGATTGCTGGGCGCCATTCTGCGGAAGAAAGAAGTAGTCGATTATCTTGCTATTAAAGGTCTGTTGGAACAGCAGAATAGCGACGACGGCAAAGACTTTCGCAATATCGAAAATAAAGTTGGCACCGAAATTAATGAGGTGTCTGGTATCGAAACAATCTAGAAAATAGGTATCCCAGCTCGCGCCTGCGGTACCGTATTGGTCCCAGGTCGTTCCGGCGGCGTTCTGACCCTTGTCCTTGCCGTAGAAAATAGACACTCCGGTCTGCATCAGACCGTCGAGGCCATGACCGGGGTCTTCCGGCGACAGCGCCGTGCGCCCGCAAGGGAGACGATTTGGATTAAACGCCGCCCAGATCCCGTCTTTAATCGGTGACAAAATAGCGTTTTTTAAGTCATTGGCAAACTGATCGACGGCATCGCAGAAGTTATTCAGACCCGTTTTGACCTCGGCAAGGCTATAAGAAGTGAAACCGGGCGGCCACAGCCGTGGAATCGGTATCGAATCCGGAATGGGCAGCAACGGACAATTCGCCGCGGCCGTGGATTGGCTACCCACCTGCTTGACGTGCGAGCCGGAACCGTCATTCACATTGAGCAGGTACGCCGAGAGCAGCACGCCCAGCAACAACAGGAGGACGGCCGGGAATCGCCAACCCCGCCCCGCCTCGCTACGGGTAAGAGCCCGCGTCAACCGTGCGCGACGACTAGGTTTGCGCCCGGCTTCGACAGCGAGCTCCGCTACGAACGCGGCCGTAGTGCCGACGGGAGAAACGATCCGTAGTTCGCTCCATGTCAGCTTCCTACGATGCGCGGTAACGGTCATCGTGTCTACTCTCGGGCAGACCATGATGGCGCGGCGGAGTTCTTACGCACCGGCGGCGTCTCCGCGTTATCCGGCTTCTTCTCCTCGTCGGAGCCGCGCCGCCCGCTCGTGTAGACGGTTCCCTGCGAGCTGGACGAATCGTGCGCAGCCGCGGCCCCCATCCGCTCGGCCGGCGGCACCGAGCTGGGCATGACGCCGACGCGGCCCGACCGCAACGCGGGTTGCCGCGCCGCACCGCTCGGTATGGCGCTCGAGGGCAACGGGACCGCGACCGGCGGCGGCTGCGTCGCTGGGCCGGGAGTGGCTGCCGGCGCAGGGTTGGCGGGCTGCGCTACGGACGCCGACCTCAGCGGCGGAACGGGCTGCTGGTGATACTGCCGCCGGAGCGCCTCGGCCTCGGCCTCGGTGTTGGCGACCCCCAGAATCTTGCCGGTCTCGTCGGTGATGATCCGGCGAGCTGCGGACTGAACATGGCCGCTGCCGTCATCCGGCGTGCTGTCAAACGCCTGCACGACGTCCGGCAAGTAGGACATGTCCACCCGCATGGTGCCGACGTGACCGCGAATGTCACGCATGATGCATTCGGAGTTTTTGCCGGTCGGCAGGCTCGCGATGATGTTGCGGTGTTCGGGGTTGTCCGATACGCGCAACAGCTCCAGGTCAGCGGCGATCTCCGCCGGGTCCTCGGAGCGGAACACGAACATCGTGGTCAGACAGTTCTTGACGTCCTCCGCCAGCAGATCACCGGCGTTCTGAGACACCAGGATGAGTGCCGTGTTACGGGATCGACCGAGTCGGGAAACCTCCGCGACCAGCTGGGCGCCCTGGGCGGTCTGGGTGATGGCCCAGGCCTCGTCGATGATGAGCGCCTTAGGCCCGGTGTAGAGCGGATCGGTCACCAGCGACCGCGAGTAGTGGGTCACCAGATACAGCAGCGTGACCGACAACCGCTGGGCGTAGGTATAACGATCCTGCGAGGTAGAGGCCGCGGGCAGGCTCAGACCGGCCAACGTGATGATCGTGAGCCGCCCCTGGGCGATCTTGACCTGTGACTGCGCGTTGGAGAAACACAGGTTTCCCAACGGCAACTCGGAGATCACCTCGAGCAGGTTTCCGGCGGACTTCGCCACCGCGGTCTGCTGATCGTTGTAGGGAGTCCTCGTGGGGTTCATTCCCTCGACTCCGCCCGCGAGCAACAGCTCAACTACCTTGCGGAGGTTGGGCTCCGGCTGCAGGGCGATGTACCGGATAGCGGAAACGATGACGTTCTCACGATCGGAGGTCATCTCGCCGCCGAGGAGCAAACGCATGGTTTCCATCGCCAGCAGCGTGCCCTCCTCACGGCTTTCCGCCAGGGAGAACGGGTCCAGCAGGCCGGCCATGCGGCCACCCAGCTCCAGGATGCGGACATCGCCAAGCCCTTGGATCGTGGCGAGACCCTTAGCGTCACCCTTCGGGTCCAACAAGACGGTGGTGATGCCGCGCATCGCGGTCTGATACGCCGTCGTCAGAGTGGTAAAGGTCTTTCCACCGCCGGGCGCGCCGACGATCGCAACACCCGGCGGCTTGTTGTTCCGGGGTGCATACAGCGGATCGAAGTGCACGATCTCCTGGCTTCGCCCAGTAGTACGTCCGAGGAAAGGTCCCTCACCGTCGCCGAGCGAGTTCGAGGCCGTGAACAGCCCAGAGGTGACGGTTTCCAACTCCTGCACCTGCCGATAGGCGCGGACGGTGAGCCGAGGTCGGTCGCCCGGGAACTGCTCGATGAACAGCCGCAGCTGGTCGTTGGGCGTCCAGGCCACGTCGATGCCGATGTCCCGGTAATGCTCGATCAGGGTCTCACAGCGGCGTGTGAGCTCGTCCGGGTCTTCGGCCGTGACCAGCAGTCGCCCGGCGCCGTAGACCAGGAACTTCCGTTCCCGCTCGACCTCGGAGTCCAGGTGTTTACCGGCGATGAACGCGTCGGCGACGCCGGTCGGCACCTCGGCGCCGGCCTGCTCGATGTGCCGCTGCTGCGCGGACACCTTCTGCACCTGCTTTTCGACGTCCTTCTTCGCCTTGGCGGGCGTCGTGATGTCGAAATATCCCGAAAACTCGACGGCGAAGCCCAGGCCCGGGTCCTCGGCATGGTGAATCCAGGGGTTTCCGTCCCAGGTATCCATCTCGGTCGGGATACGACTGACGCACAGCGTGGCGGTGTAGGAGGTAAACGAGGTATCCGGCTTGGGCGTCAGCTCCGGGTTGCGCTGGTGGGCGCGCTGCTGATTCAGGAAATCCCAGTTGGGCTGGGTGATCTTGAGGTAGTACGGGCTGTCGCCCTGATCGATGAGACCCTCGATGAGCGACTGCACCTCACCGCGTCCCCAGGGCTGTCCCTCGACCGCCGGGGGCGGGGGTGCGGGCATCTCCGGGTGCATATGGTGCCGGAACAGCCAGGCTACCTCGTCGGATGTGGCGGGAACGGCCTGGTAGACGCCGCCTCGGAGAAGACGCTGGATCGGGCCGGCCGCCTGATGCCAACGCTGAATCTCCTTGGGGTCCACGGCGTCGTCCTGACCTACAAGCGCGTCCGCGGTGATGTTCAAGACGTTCTGAATCGACTTGAGGGCATTCTTGAACTGACTGGACGCCTCGCTGTTGCGGCTACCCAACCGGACCCCGAGGTAGACCTCTTTCTGCATGAACTGCTCGTACCAGAGATGCTCCTGCTGCTTCACGAGCAGTTCCGACCAGCCCGGGGCGGGATGGTGGGTCCGCTTGTCCAGCTGTTCGGCCCACTTGGCGATGTTGTAGCCGCGGAAGGCCGTCTTGAGATGGATACGGCAGTCGGTCAGACCTGCCAATGCATGGGCGAAGGCCTGAATCAAGCGATCCCAGTCTTCGGCGGTCTTGAACTCGACAGACACGGTGGGCAGACGCAGATACGTCCACGCCTCATACTCCGACAACAACACCGTGTTGTCGAGGTATCGCAGCGACAGTCGATGCGGGATCGCCGGCTTGTCGCGCTGTAGCTTGGCCCGCTTCTGCCATTCGGAGTAGACATAGCCACCAACGCCGACAACCGCGGCGATGATGATCAAGGCGATAAAGCCACCCATTAGCCCATGCTCCTTTGCTGCGAGGCCAACCATTCGTCCCGGCCCCAGTCGGGCACCCAATGAGACCCGGTCAGCATCACCTTGCGGGGTACCGGAACCGCGCCGAGCGCGCCAACCCGGCGCGGCTCGGTCCGACGGGAGAGCCACGATGAGGCCCACTCCTCGGTGGTCTTCTCGTTAGCGACGGGGGTGTCGGCCTTGAGGAGCGCGACGACGGGCGGAATGATCATGATCGCCACCAGGATGCCGGCGTTGGGAATCCAACGCGGCATCTGAATGATCAGGCACAGAGGAATCCACACAATCCCCACGCCAAGCCCGACTAGGATCTGCGGCACGGTTATGCCGCCCTTGATCGGAACCTTGACGTCCTCGAAGGCGTAGATCTTGGTACGCAAGTTCCACGTACTGGTGAAGGTGCGAACGAGCATCGCTCCCCCTCTGTTTGATCCGCGGTAGCACCGATGTGGGCCTTACGCGACCCAGCCTCTGAATATTTCACCGAGCGAGTTAAGAATCTGCTGGCCCCACTCAATTAGCGCATACACGATGATTCCCAAAAGTAAGAATCCGATGAAACCCGCCAGGGATTTCTGTTCCCCGACGAGGAACCGGATCCCCATGACACCAATGATAACCGCGGCAAGTGGGGCCACGAAGTTCTTAATTTGATCGGCAATATCGCTGCCGTTCTTGGCCGCTATGAAGACCGTGTCCGCCAGTGGGACCGATGACACGTGTGCCGCGAAACCTAAAAGCATGGCTCTCTCCTTGTTACTTATTGCGCCGCGAACGGCGCCGATCGGCAATGTGAAGCATATTCGGGGAGTTGCTTGGTATGACTCATGTCTGCTCCCTATGGGGTTGTGGAAGGCAGCGTATTGGTACCGCCCTGGGTGTCGCCATTTAGCGGCTTGCCACCATTGGAGCCGGAGGTATTGGGACTACCGCTGGGCGCGGCCCCGTCGGAGTTACCGCCGTCTTGGCTGCTGCTGTTCGGCTGTAGCTCCGGTGACGGGAGCGTCGGCTGCAGCTTCAACACGATCCAGCCGCCGGCGTTATCGGACTTTTGCACGGTGACGAGATAGTCCGAGGGGGTACTTGGAAGGGTCTGCAAATCTTGGGGCTGACCGGGCTGGGCCCAGTTGACTCTGACTCGCACCTGACGAACGTCCGGGTCGTCGCCCTTCTTCGGGGCGAGCACTCTGGGGCTCAACCCGGCAAGCTGTCGCGCACCGTGGAAGCCGTCCCCCACGTCGGCCGAGCGAGCCACGGTGGGATTGAGGGCATTGGGATCACTCGCCGCAAAGGCGGTAAAGAACGAGGTCAACACGCGTTGAATGCTCGGAGTGTTCTTTTGATCCAAGTCCGGGGTGTCATCCTCGACGTTGATATCCGCAGGCTTGGGACAGGAGACCAGGGCCGGATAAGAGTCGATGACCATGGAGTCCTTGGATTTGGCGTATACCGACACCGCCGAGCAGACGAAGTCGACCCGGTTCGGCTGCTGATTGGGCTGCGGAATCATGATGGACATGCAAGTCGTGATGACTGCCCGATGATCGCTGCTGGTGTCAATCCGCAGCGCCACGGGAGTGTCCGAGACGGCCTGCACCCCCTCCTGATTCCAGCCGAAAGCGCTCTCATTGGAGGCAGCCAGCTTAGGAAAATAGCTGGCGAGGGCGTCCCGACGATCCTTGGGGTTATTGGCGTCCCAGGAGAAGAAGATCTTGTTGAACCGCGCGACATA
>DATATO010000239.1:0-2630 GCA_036268755.1 Mycobacteriales bacterium
GGCCAAATATTTCTGTAGCTGGATCGGATTAGGTGCGGTCATCGTTTGCCTCCTTAGGGCTCGGTTGTGGCGATGCAATTACGACCGGCTGGCGCGGCGAATCATCTAGTCCACCGTAGAGACAGCCGCCAGAGGCTGGCACTTACGTCGTGCCGCCCACATCTCAGTCGGGAGGTTCCGGCAGCGGCATACCACCGCCGGGTTGTTCGTCCGGAACTGACTCATCGGGCTCCGTGTTGGCCCGGTCGGCATTTTCGTCGGCGAAAGTCGGGCGCGTGTGTTCGTCGGCGAAATCGGAGTCTTGTTCGTGGCTGTAGGCGCTGTCAGGGTCGAGTTCAGCTGCTGCGTTCATCGTTTCTCCTTGATGCCTTAGCTCAATTTTCTTTAGCTACCCCGACTTGCTCCGCCGAAACCCCGAACACGGTTTCAGCAGCCCTCATGCGCCACCGTTCCAGCAGCTGCGTTTGCTCCCCCGCGCGTTGGGCCAGCCGGTGGAGCTGGACTTGGTCGAGTCTGTCGTCTACTTCGGCAACGAGACGGAGGGTGCGCCAGAGCGCGGCTTTTCCATGTACCCCAAGTACTAGCGCCTCGAATTCCACCAGAGTGCTGAGCGGCGACCTCCGCAGCAGGGAGCCGTTGAGCTTGAGCCGACCGAGTTTTTCGACCAGCCAGGCGCCGTAGCTTTTGTATCGCCGCCGCTTGATGCCCAACCGGCTCATGATGTCGAGCAATTCACCTCGATCTGCGGCGATATCGGCGGCTAGTCGCTGGAAGACCTGGCCGTCAGCGCAGGCGTGATGGGTTTGGGCTATTCGGCGCGCCAGCTCCACTCCGCCATACGCCCCCGCAACATGGTCGTTGAGATAAATACCGAGCGCCGGGGCTTCATCCATGATTCCTCCCGTCGCTATCCATAACCCGTACCGATTCGGTCAAACATTGGGGCGTTCTAAGGCGGTCTACCAGCGCGGACTCCTCTGGTAGATACTGAGATGAAGGGGTCCGCAAAATGCGGGAAAAGGCGTGTCTCGTGCGCTACCGTCGATACATGCCTACTACTGACACTGGTCCTCCGTCGCCGCCGCTAATTAAGGGGTCCTGAGGGTTATCGCGCCGCGAAGCCCGTGAAGGTCGGCCGTCGCAGGTCGCCTCCGCGCCTTTGGGATTCAAGAGCGCCCGACGGTAATGGGCCTAGGAGTGGGGAGCGGGATGTCTTCGCGGATGTGGTTGGTGCGGCACGGACAGAGCGCTGCCAATGCGGGTGAGGCCACGAGCGACCCCGCCACGATTCCCCTCACCGATGTCGGTCACGAGCAGGCCCGAAAGTTGGCCCGGGACATCGGCTGGGTGCCGGACCTGGTCGTGACGTCGCCGTTCACCAGGGCCCGGCAGACCGCTCGGCCGTTGCTAGACCGTTGCCCGCAGGTCGCCACCGAGGTGTGGCCGATCCACGAGTTCACCTATCTCGCGTCACAGCGATGCGCGAACACCACCTGGCAACAACGTCGCCCACTCGTGGCGGCGTATTGGGATCGCGAAGACCTCGATTTCGTTGACGGTCCCGGGGCGGAGTCTTTCGCCCAGCTAGCTCAACGCGCGAAGGCATTCCACCGGCGCCTTGCGGAGCAGAAAGGTTCGATCGTGGCCTTCGGGCACGAGACCTTCTTCCGCACCTATCTTCTGGGACTCGGCAACGGGTTCGCCTACACCGCGGCGGACATGCGGCAGATCGGCTACGGAACCACACCGCCCGGCATCGCAAACGGGGAAATCCTGCCGCTTTCCCACTTCTCGACCGATCGAACCCAAGTTTCACCACTGAAACGTGAAAGCTGACGAATGGAATACCGCATCCGCCTCGGGCGGGAGATGAAGATCGACCAGATCACACTGGCTCTCATGCTCGGAGTGCTGGGAGTCGGACTGCTCGTTCTCGGCATTACCGTCGACTGGAGCGGCTGGCTCGGGCAGGCGGCACATGTGATCGCCATCGTGCTTGGCGTGTTGTTCTGTCTCCTCGACGCGCTGCGGCTTGCGGGTTGGCGGACCCTTGTCTGGCAGCGATCGCTCCTGGTCAACCAAACCGGGATCGCTGACGATACGAAAAAGGGCATGAAGTTCCGGGTGCCGTGGTCGAAACTGGCGGCGGTGGGTGTGGTCGACGATCCGAACACCGTCGATCACTTGGGAACCAGACTAATTCTGTTTCCGCGTGCCGGCGGGCTCACCGGGCCGTTCAATCCCCTCACCGGCTACCTGCCCGGCGCACCATCGACGCCGGTCGTGGTGCGACTGCCTCGGCAAGCCGCGATCGCTGCGGCACTCAGCGGGGGCGCCCCGCAGTCATGGCCGCGATCGGGGAACTCTGGCTGGACGGCTCTCGTCACCGCACCGGATGCCGCACCGGTGGCGGAGCCACCGGCATCCGACTCCGTAACAGTGGATACCGGAACCAACCTTGCCTGGCAGGGCGTCATCGGCGGCGCATTCGCGCTGTTCCTCGGCATCGCCGAGTTCGTGGGTGCCTTCGGTCCAGATGGCGCCACCACAGGCAAACGGGCGGCATTACTCGGCGTCGGATCCCCGTTCCTGCTGATCGGCGTAGTGGTCCTGCTCAACCTGCCCATGTT
>DATATO010000240.1:0-1785 GCA_036268755.1 Mycobacteriales bacterium
CTGTTGGGGGCGTGGGGAGCGGTGATTCCGTTTGTGGGCCCGTACTTCCACTATGCCTACACGCCGAATACGACCTGGACCTGGACCGCAGCCCGGTTCTATCTGCAAGTGCTCCCCGGGGCGGTCACGTTCTTCGCCGGACTAGAGCTACTCGTCGCGGCGCACCGGGTCATCGCATCCGCCGCCGGCTGGCTGGCAGCAGCAGCCGGCGCCTGGTTCGTTGTCGGCCCACTGCTAGCGCCCCTATGGCGCAGCGACTACATCGGCACCCCCGTCGGCAACTCCACCAACGTGAGCGTCGAGCAGATCGGAATGTTCTACGGCCTGGGGGCAGCGATCACGCTGCTCGCCGGAGTGGCGGTCGGCCGGTTCAGCATCCTCTGCGCACGGGACGTCTCCTACGCCCAGCCCCGCACCGCCGCGGCCCCGCTCCCAGCAGCCGAGTCCACCGCCTCAGGCGTCGACGAGGCCGCGATCAGCCCAGAAGACGGCTCGGCCCAGCCGCGGCACGGCTGGGCGCGCCGCGGCCACCGACCGATCGCTCACTAGCGAGAGTGTCGGCTCCACATGTTGCGGGCCGCGCTCGCAGCAAAGCCCACCGCCTGACCAAACCAACCGCAACCCATAGCCGCATCCTCGAGCGGCACTGAATCTAGGCAGGGTGATCGCATGCAGACACTGCAGCAACACCTCGACCACGCACATGAGCAACTCAAGATCCCGCCGGGCGCCCTCGAAGCGACACACCACCATGCTGCGACAGCCTCAACGCTGCTCAGCTGCCTGCGGTTCGGAGGTCTCGATGATGACGACATCCGCGACTATCTGGCCGTCGGCGACCCGCAGTTCGTGGCCAACTGGGCCGTCAAACTGAAACGCCACCCCTCGCCCGATGCCCGACAAGCCGCGCACTACCTCGAAGCGCTGACCCACGAACAGGATGCTGAACTGCGGCAAGCGATGGCGATGGCGACCATGGCCCTCAGCCCCCCGGGGTCGAGCCGCTCCGGTGCGGTCGACGGTGACATCGTTCAGCTGACGCCTCGGCAGGGGGGATCTCCGTCGTGATCGAGACCCTTCGCCGGCCAGACAGGACAAGCAGAGAGGGTCGAAGACGTCAGAGCGCGCCTGGACAAACTAGGTTCGGCTGAGCCCGAATAAGCGGTGTATCTCAACCAGCTACGGTTTGAGTAGGCGGGTCCCCGAGCGGGTAGGCGCCTACGGCGCAGAGCTGTGTACACCGACATCTGACTGGAGCATCATCGTGCGTTTGATTCCTCGCCCTGTCATCGCGTTTGCCCATTGCGACTTGCCTTGCGGTGTCTATGATCCGGCGCAGGCTCGCATCGAAGCCGAGTCGGTGAAAGCGATCATGGAGAAGTACCAGGGCAACGATGATCCGGTGTTCCGGACGCGGGCGTTGATCATCAAGGAGCAGCGCGCCGAGCTGGTCAAGCATCACCTGTGGGTGCTGTGGACCGATTACTTCAAGCCCCCGCACTTCGAGAAGTACCCGCAGCTGCACGAGCTGTTCAACAAGGCGACCAAGGCCGCCGGCGCGGCTGGCGGCAAGGGTTCGGTCGACCCGGCCGAGGGCCAGGCGCTGCTCGACATGATCGCCGAGATCGACACGATCTTCTGGGAGACCAAGAACTCGTAAGAAGGCGGGCCGGTAGCCGTGGGCGGGGCCAACGACAAAGTGAACCTGGTCGTCGTGTCCAACCGTGGTCCGCTGACGATCGAGTCCGATGCCGACGGCAACGACCGGTACCGGCGTGGCAGCGG
>DATATO010000241.1:0-3315 GCA_036268755.1 Mycobacteriales bacterium
TGTTACCCGCGCGGTCGCGGACTGGGACGCTACCGATGCCGAGGCGGGACCGACCGGCACCGCCTGCGAGGCCGGATCCGGCCGCCAGCCGAGGGACGCGACGGCGAAACAGCGGCCACCGAAGCGACCGTCGCCAAGAACTCGATAAGGAGCCTCAGGGACCAGCCCGACCTGGGTTTCCCATTGATGTCTCGATACGAACGCCGCCCGTACGGTAGATGCGAAACCTCAGCCCTTGTCCCCTGGGCTGCGCAGCAGCTCCTTGACCTTGGCGATGGCGAAGCCCCAGCCCTGCTCGACGGTCGGCTTGGGCGGCACCGACACCTCCTCCGGGTTGGTCAACACGTCCAGCAGCACCGGCCCCTCGGTGTGGAACGCCCGCCGGACGGCGGAGCGGAGCTCTTCCGGCTCCTCCACCCGGATACCCGTGATGCCCATGGCGGATGCGACCGCGGCAAAGTCCGGATTGTCGAGCTCGGTGCCGAACTCGACAAGGCCGGCCTGTTCCTGCTCGAGCTTGACCATGCCCAGCCGCCGGTTGTCGAAGACCACGAGCTTCACCGGCAAGTCGTAGGTCTTGATAGTGATGAGGTCGCCGAGCAGCATGCTCAAGCCCCCGTCGCCGCAGAACGCCACAACCTGGCGGCCTCGGTCGGAGAACTGCGCCCCCAGCGCCTGCGGCATGGCGTTGGCCATGGAGCCAAGGTTGTAGGAGCCGAGCAGCCGCCGTGCGCCCCGCATCTGGACGAACCGGGACAGCCAGACTGTCGCCATACCGGTGTCTGAGGTAAAAATCGCGTCGGCGTCGGCCGACTCGTCGACCACCCGGGCCAGAGACTCGGGCCGGATGTTATGTGACCGGTTGTCCAGTGCCGACCGCACCTTGCCCAGTAGGGTCTTGTCGAACTCCGTCGAGGCGAGACGCTGCTGCTCTTTGTGCCAACGCTCGTATCGTTCCCGGGCGTCGTTCAGGTGTTCGCGCGAACCGTGCACCGACAGCCGCTCCAGCAGCGCCTTCGCGGTCGGCTGCACGTCGCCGACCAGACCGACATCGACCGGAACCCGGCGGCCGATGTGCTCCGCCACCGTATCCACCTGCACGACCTTCTTGCCCTTCGGATACCAATCCCGATAGGGAAAGTCGGTACCTAACAGCAGCAATGCGTCGGCGTTGTCCATCGCCTGTGCGGCGCCGGGATTTCCGATCAGGCCGGTCTGGCCGACCCCGAAGGGGTTATCGTCGTCGAAGCCCTCCTTGGCCTTCAGGGTCACGACCATGGGCGCGGCGAGCCGGTCCGCCAGCGCCAGGACATCCTGTCGGGCGCCCCGCGAGCCTTTCCCGACCAACAGGGTCACCCGCTCCGCAGCATTGAGCAGCCGCGCCGCCTCGTCGAGCGCGGGGTCATCGGGACGGGTGCACTTGCTAGCTATCGAAAACCTCGGCTCGCGGTCATCCGGCACCTCCTGACCACCGACGTCGCCGGGCACGGTGAGCACCGAGACGCCACCTTTGGCCAACGCCGTCCGCACGGCGATCTCCAACAGCCCCGGCATCTGCTGCGGGGAGGTCACGGTGGTCCGGAACACAGCCACGTCAGTGAACAGCAGGTCGTTGTCGACCTCCTGGAAATAGTCACTTCCCAGTTCGGCAAGTGGCACCTGCCCTGCGATGACCAGCATCGGCGTGTGACTCTTGGCGGCGTCGTACAGGCCGTTGAGTAGGTGTACCGAGCCCGGCCCGACCGTCCCCATGCACACGCCGATGGTCCCTGACAGCTGCGCCTGCGCACCGGCGGCGAAGGCGGCGACCTCCTCGTGCCGGCAGCCCACCCAGTCCAACCGGTCGTCGCGGCGGATTGCGTCGGTGATCGGGTTCAGCGCGTCGCCCACCACGCCGAACACATGGGTCACGCCGAGCTGGGCTATTCCATCGGTGATGACTCGAGCAACGGTGCGTGGCACGGTATACCTCCGGTCGTGTGGTCCCTAGACGGTGAAGCGATCTGGATGCGCTGCGGCCCAGTCGGCGGCCCACTCCTTGGGCGCGCCCGACAACAGCTCGGAGGGCCCGAGCCAGTCGTAGAGCTGGGCGTAGGAGTGGACGGTGTGCGGGTCGATACGGCGACGCAGCATGTGCGGGCGCAGTTCGTCGGGGTGCTGGACTCCCATGGCGGCCATGATCTGAGTGGCGCTGCGCACCGTGGACCGCTGGAACCGGTGCACCCGCTCGGACTTGTCCCCCACATGCAGCGCCCGCGCCCGCCGCGGGTCCTGTGTCGCCACACCGACCGGGCATGTGTTGGTGTGACAACGCTGCGCCTGGATGCAACCCACCGCGAACATCATCGCTCGCGCGGCGTTGGTGTAGTCCGCGCCCTGCAACATCCGTTTGACCATGTCCGCACCGGTGGCGACCTTGCCGCTGGCGCCGAGCTTGATCCTATCCCGCAGCCCGGCGCCCACCAGCGCGTTGTGCACCGTGATGAGTCCCTCGGTCAACGGGGTGCCGATGTTGTCGGAGAACTCCAGCGGCGCGGCGCCGGTTCCACCCTCGGCACCGTCGACGATGATGAAGTCGGGCGTCACCCCCTCCGCCAACATGGCCTTACACACGGCCAGAAACTGCCGCCTCGAGCCCAGGCAGAGCTTGAAGCCGGTCGGCTTGCCCTCGGCCAGTTCCCGCATCCTCGCGACGAACAACACCAGCTCACGCGGGGTCGAGAACACCCGGTGATACGGCGGCGATACCACGGTCTTCCCCTCGGGCACGCCGCGGATGCGCGCGATCTCCGCATTCACCTTTGCGCCGGGCAACACGCCACCGATTCCGGGCTTGGCGCCCTGCGACAGCTTCAGCGACACACATTTGACGCTCTCGTGCGCGGCCTTGTCCGCGAACTCCGCCGAGTCGAAGCCGCCGTCCGTGGTGCGGCAGCCGAAATAGCCGGTGCCGATCTCCCACACCAGGTCACCGCCGTTACGGAGATGGTATTCGGACAGGCCGCCCTCGCCCGTGTCGTGAGCGAACCCGCCCAGTGCCGCCCCGCGGTTCAAGGCCAGGATCGCGTTGGTGGACAGCGAGCCGAAACTCATGGCGGAGACGTTGAGCAGCGCCATGTCGTACGGTTTCGAGCAGTCGGGGCCGCCGATCGTGATCCGCGGCGGCCGCTCGGGAAGCGGCTTGGGCACCAACGAGTGGGCGAAGAACTCGTAGCCGCTGTCGTAGACGTCGCGCTCGGTTCCGAACGGCGACTCGTCCTCCGTGCCCTTGGCGCGCTCGTAAACGAGGGTACGCACGTCACGGTCGTACGGCCG
>DATATO010000242.1:0-4533 GCA_036268755.1 Mycobacteriales bacterium
AGGCGGTGCACGCCAACCGCACCACCGCGACCTCACGGGACGAACCGCTCCCGCTGGCCACACCACCAGGTTGGGTGTGCCCGCTGGGCTGGTCCGGGCCGGTCATGGCGCACCACCCTCAGCGGCCAACGCCGACAGGCCCCAGTCATCACCGCGGCGCTGCGCCTCGGCGGCCTGGTCGTCGGCGTGCCACCGGGCCAACTGCCGCGACCGGCCGACCTCGGCCGCCTGCTGGTCCCGGCCGGTGAGGCGCTGCTGAGCCTCGGCCACCGCCCGCCGCGCCCGATCCAGCGGGTCCTCCCGCGCGGTCACCGCCGCCGTCAAGACGGCATCCCCACGCAAAGCGGCCAGACCCGCCGCCGCGCGACGGTCCACGGTCGCGGTCCCGCGCCCCAACTCCTGCGCGGCCTCGCGCCGAGACCGCCCCTGCAGATAACGCAGCTCCAGCACCCGCCGGGTCTCCACCGGCAACTCGCCCAACGCCGCCGTCAGCGCGGCCTCACGCCGCTCGGCCACAGCATCTTCAGCAGACCCCGCCGTGGATGTGGCAGCAACGGTCTGCCACACCGGCGAATCCTCCGCGACCGGTGTCTCCGCGGCGCGCTGCAACCCCGACCCAGACCGGTAGTGATCCGCCACCACCCGCCGGGCGATGGTGGCCAACCACGGCCGCGGCGGAGACGCAGCCGTGAACTTTGCCGTCGCCAAGGTCGGCCACGCGCGCAAGAACGTGTCCTGTGCCAAGTCCTCCGCTACATGCTTATCCCGATCCTGAACCCGCCCGGAGATAAACCGCACCGCCCACGGCCGATACTCCGCATACAACCCCGCCAAACGATCACGGCTCGCCACCATCGACGCAGCCCGCTCCACCGGCCCCCACCGCATCCCGGGCATCACCGGCACACCCCCACCGCTGACTCGTGGCAGGCGGCCGCCGGCTCGCCGGCATCGTCGACCGTGCCATCAGCGGGCAACCAGGATTCGTAGGCGGCGCGCACGCACGCCTCGGCGTAGGCAACGACAGCGGCACCGGTCACCCGGAACGTGCCCGTCCCAGTGCCCAACTTCAACGCCGTCAACCGCCCGGACTCAATCGCCCGATAGATCGTCGCGACCGACACATCAAAGTGCTCAGCCACATCCCTGACCCGGTACAACCGGGTACGCTCAACCTGCATCGATGCTCCCAAAGTTCGATGTCCGCCCCGGCCGGTGCGCCAACACCGACCGGGGCTCTTTGCTGTCTGGCGTCGCAGGAATAGCTAGCGACCATACGCTCCATAGCGTCTGTTACGTCTATACGAACCAGACGCTCTCACGTCGCCTAGCTCGTGTCAAGCTGATTGGGTAGATTCGTACATACGCATCGACAGCCGTACGACAGTGGAGGCAGGCCATGGCGCAGGCGCCCAGGTACCGCGAGCTCGCGGACGTACTACGGGCGGCGATCTACTCCGGGGAGGCGGTCCTCGACGTCGAGCTAGTCGATGGCGCCCAGCTTCCGACGGAGCCGGAGCTGGGCGCTCACTTCCAAGTCAGTAGAGGGACGATCCGGCAGGCGTTGCGGGAACTTGCAGCTGAGGGACTGCTTGAAACTCGGGGCCGTAGTGGTACCTATGTCCGTCGGCTGCCGATGTTGGAGTACAACGTAGATGCCGAAGATCCCCACAGGAGAGACGACAAGCCGGGCAGTCTGGACAGCTGGTTTTCTGTAGTTAAAAGAGCGGGACAGGAGCCTAGTCAAGGTATTCGATTTAGAATCGAACCGGCGTCTGCCGTTGTGGCATCCCGACTTGGAATCCAGGAGAAGGGTCTTGTTGCCGTACGGGAGTGTCAGCGCTTCGTCAACGGAATTCCGTGGTCCGAGCAGATCTCGTACTACCCTTACGACTTAGCGCGAAAATGTGGATTAGATACACCCGAAGATATTCGGGAGGGGACAGTGCGACGTATGGCGGCGCGTGGGGTCGTGGAGGACCGACTAGACCATGAGATATCAAGCCGCCCGGCAAGCGATGATGAGCGGCGGCAGTTCGATCTGGCACCAGGTGTTTCGGTGCTCGTGTATCAACGGATTGGCTGGTCGGAGGCAGGCATAATAAGGTATACGTGCGAAGTGCTGCCTGCCGACCGAAATGTCATTACTCACACAACAGCAAACGCTGTTGAACAGGTCCGGTGAGGATTCGCAAGGCGGTAGCCGATGATGTACCCACAATTCTCACGTGGCGAACGGAGGCGGCTGCCTGGTTGCATAAGCGAGGTAGCGATCAATGGAGTGATTCCGGCCTGTCGCGAGACGCGTTTATCGATCGAGTCTCGGATTCTATACGAACTGGTGAGACGTGGATAGCTGAGGACGACGACGGAACTCCCCTGGGGACTATCGCTGTGGACTCAAGTCCTGATCCGGGCTTATGGAGTGAGGAGGAGCTGAAAAGTTCGTTGGTCGTTCACCGCATGATTACTGATCGATCTGCCGTAGGGCGGGGAGTGGGTAGATGGCTGCTGGATCACGCGGAACATCTCGCTCGGCGTGCCGGTCGCAAGATGCTCATCTTGGATGCGTGGACTACAAATCGTGGCTTGCACACCTACTATGAGTCGCAAGGATTCCGACACGTCCGAACCGTGCCCAATCATCACACACCCAGCGCGACGCTCTTTGAGCGTCGGGTGACGGAACCGGGCCGAGAGGAGACATAGTCTCTTGAGTCGCGATGATGATTGCAGATTCCCGGACCAAGTTGACTGTCCTGATCGAATCGTCCTTGGATCAAAATCGACGCTGCCATACTATGGCACCTATCCGTTGATAACTGGCGCCGGGGTAACACGGGCGGTGGTCGTCGTACATGGCATCAACCGCAATGCACAGGATTACTTCGGGTCGATCCACCGCGCGTCGGCGGATGTCGGCGTTACTAAGAATACGGTTATCGTCGCACCGCGGTTCCAGATCGAGAAGGATGAGCGAGAAGACCACGACGCGTACTGGACGGACTCAGGCCGGAATTCGTGGAAGGATGGCGGCGGGGCCCTAGCGCCCGCAGGGCTGAGCTCGTTCACGGTCATGGACGAGCTCCTAACAGCGCTTGCGGACAAAGAGCGGTTCCCTCGACTGACCTGGATTACGCTCGTCGGGCACTCAGCCGGGGGCCAGTTCACCCAACGCTACGCCGCGGGAGGGCGTGCTCCCGACACAATGAGCGGCGTAACCATCGGGTATGTGGTCGCGAATCCCTCCTCCTATCTGTACCTGAACTCGTACCGCCCGATCGGGGAGAATCTGCTGGAGTCATGCCCGGGATACAACGACTACAAGTACGGGCTGGAGAGAAGAAATGATTACTGTAGAGCACTGACCAAGCAACGAATCTGCCAGCAGTACATCAGCCGGCGGGTGACGTACCTTCTTGGCAGCGCAGATGTCGATCAGGACGAGAACTTCGAAACGTGTTGCGCCGCCAACGCGCAGGGAGAAACTCGATTTCAGCGCGGTCGCTTCTACTACTCTTTCATGCGGACGTTTTTCCCCTCGGCCCGGCATGACATGGCCATCGTTCCGGAGGTGGGTCACGACCATGATGCGATGTTCAACTCCACACAGGGAAGGAGGGCGATCTTTAGAGGTTTGTGACCCATCCCCACACCCTCTCTGAGTACAAGTCGCGGTCTTCGCACTGGTAGATGCGGCCGGTGACCAGGTGATGCTCGGCATCGACCTGTGCCGGCGACGGTGTCCTAGTGCGGCCCCAGCGCCGCCGGGAACAAGGGCAAGACTCGACGAGCCCACGAGTCCAGCCCAACGCGCGGATCTGCCCGGCGATGTAGCGACTTGGGGGACCAAGCGCGCCTAGTGGTCCGCGTCTGAAGTTGTTTGACGGTTGGCTTTGGTGAGGATTTGGTCGGCGGTCTTGGTCCAGACGAAGGGGTGGGCTCGGCCGTTCCAGCCGTCGATGAAGTCGCGGATCTTGCGGGTGAGCTCGCGGACGCTACGGAAGGTGCCTCGGTGGATGGCCTGGCGTTCGATGATCCCGAACCAGACCTCGACGAGGTTCATCCACGACGCCGAGGTCGGGGTGAAATGCACATGGACACGTGGGTTGGCGGTGAGCCAGTCTCGGATTTCGACCCGTTTGTGCGCGGCGTAGTTGTCCATCACCAGGTGCAACTGGCCCTGGGGGTAGGCGCGGGCAACTTGGCGAAGGAACCGGAGGAACTCCTGGTGGCGGTGCCGCGGCTGGCAGGTCGCGGTGACCTTGCCGGTGGCGATGTTCAACGCGGCGAACAGGGTGGTGGTGCCATGGCGGACATAGTCGTGGGTGCGCCGCTCGGGCATGCCGGGCTGCATCGCCAGCATCGGCGCGGTCGGAGTCCAGGGCCTAAATCTGGGACTTCTCATCGATGCACAACACCACCGCGTTCTCCGGTGGGGCGAGGTAGAGCCCGACGACATCGGTGACCTTGGTGACCAACTCGGGGTCAGTAGAGAATTTGAAGGTCTCGCACCGCCACGGCGCCACCCCG
>DATATO010000243.1:0-6630 GCA_036268755.1 Mycobacteriales bacterium
ACCACCTCTACCGAGGCGCATCGCTCATCGACGTGCTGACATCCGCCCATCCGTCATTCGACTCGACAATCAAAGACGCGAAACTGCGCTACGCAGTTCTCATCAGCGCCAGCGACGACTACCAAGCCGCGTTGTCCTGGGGTGAGATCGACCCGCACTACGCCAACACAGGTGTTCTGCTCGTCTACGAACAAGACGGCGTGTTGCTCGCGCGACCCCATCTGATCGTGCCCGGAGACGAAACGGGCGGACGCTATGTCTGCGACATTACCAACGTGAAACTACTGCGCGTCGGACAATAAGCTGTCTCCTCTGGCCCATCGTATCGCTTCCGCAGCCGGGCTAAGGAAACGAGTCATGGCCGCGCGGTCTGATCCTCAGGTAGCTCGATACGAATGCTCGCGTGACGAGTGGGAAGAGGTGTGCTGCATCTACGGACGTCCCGTTTGCATTTTCGGCTTCCCTATTAATAATTTTAATCTTCTTGGATCACATTCCGGCTCTACATGATGCTAAAGCCGAATTCTTAATTAACCGTCGGCCTTCACTATACGAAACTCTCGTAACTCTTGAAGTAACACTTTTAGGATTTATTTTAGCTGCCTTAACGATTACCATTGACTACTCCAATAACCCACGGTTTTCAGTTCTCAGAGAGCCGAAGTCTTGGAAGCTACTATTTCAGGCATACATGAACGGGATACTTTGGTGTGCATTGGGAATGTTGGGCTCTTTAATAGCACTATTTTTTGACCAGGATAAATCTCCGTCAAACTTGGCTTTCAGTATTTGCATTTCGCCGCATCGCCCAATCGAACGGCCTTAAGCCAACGATCGGGGAGCCAAACCCATCGAGTCTCTGACCAAGAAGCACATGGACACACCTCCGCCGCCTTCAAGTCACCGGAACGGGCCGAATCCGAGGGACAATGCGACGGAAGCCAGACTGGTGCGATATATGGCGGGGAGCGGTGATGGGTTGGTTGTGGCATGCGTTGGGGATCGCGGGGTCGATGACCTGGGAGATCTTGTGGGCGTTGATCCTGGGCTTCGCACTGTCGGCGGTGGTGCAGGCGGTGGTGCGGCGGGCGACGGTAATTCGGGTCCTTGGCGATGACTCGCCTGGGGCTCTCGCCGCGGCTACCGGGTTGGGCATGGCTTCCTCGTCGTGCTCGTATGCCTCGGTGGCCCTGGCTCGGTCGCTGTTTCGTAAAGGTGCCAGTTTCACCTCCGCTATGGTCTTCGAGATTGCCTCCACGAACCTTGTCATCGAGTTGGGCATCATTTTGGCTCTGCTGATGGGTTGGCAATTCACCGCGGCCGAGTTCGTCGGCGGACCGATCATGATTGTGCTGCTCGCGGTTCTGTTCCGGATCTTCCTGCGCAAACGAATGGTCACCGATGCGCTCGAGCAGGCTAACCGGGGTGTGGCTGGGTCGATGGAGGGTCATGCGGCGATGGACATGTCCGTGTCCGGCGAGGGTTCTTTCTGGCAACGGTTGACCTCGACCCGCGGGTTCACTGCGGTATCGCACATCTTCGTCATGGAGTGGGTGGCGATTGGGCGTGACATCGCCGTAGGGCTACTCATCACCGGGGCGCTGGCCGCGTGGGTGCCGATGAACTTCTGGAAGAGCTTCTTCCTCACCGACCATCCAATTCTCGCCGGGCTGTGGGGCCCGCTTGTTGGTCCGGTAGTCGCCGTCATTAGCTTCGTGTGCTCGATCGGCAATGTGCCGCTGGCGGCGGTGTTATGGAACGGCGGCATCAGCTTCGGCGGCGTCATGGCGTTCATCTTCGCCGACCTGATCATCCTGCCGATCATCAACATTTACCGGAAGTACTACGGCTGGAAAATGGCCGCCTTCATCACCAGCACGTTCTATGCCACGATGGTCGTGGCCGGCTACGCCGTCGAACTGATCTTCAAACCGCTGCACCTGGTACCTACCCAGCGCAACGCCTCCGTCATGGAAGCACACATCTCCTGGAACTACACCACCTGGCTCAACATTGCATTCCTGGCCCTCGCAACAGTGATGCTGACACGGTTCTTCACCTCGGGCGGCTTACCAATGCTGAAAATGATGGGCGGCAGCCCCGATAAGGCTGGCCGGCACAACCATGGTCACGGATCCGATCACGGCCGCGAATCCCATCCGACTATCGGACGTTTTGCAGCGCCGAGCGAGCCGATCCAGAGTCGAAAGGCGGCGCGAGTGGCAGCGGCTCATGACGGCTATGTGTATGTGGATGATGGCACTCGGGGTGAGACCGTCGAGTTGATCCGGTCAACATTTGGACGTTCCGATCCACGCTGGTTAGCCTGGTATGACCAGGCCGACTCAAGCGACTTCCGGGCGTGGCGGTATGACGGCATGCTGGTTGCGGCGTTGCGTCATGATCGTCTCGCGCTCTGGCTCGGCGACCGGCCGGTGCCGTCAGCTCAGGTGATGAGCGTAAGTGTGCCGCCCATCCACAGTGGTCGTGGGTACGGCAGCGCGCTGCTACGTGAATTGCTGGCCGAGCTGCGGGACGCGGGTCACGCGACGGCGGGCTTGTATCCGACGACTGCGGCTCTCTATCGCAAGCTGGGCTTCGAGTTCGCTGGCGCCCACTCGACCTACCGTGTGACCCCTACCCACTTACCCCGCGGGCTGGGGGCGCGGCGCGGCCGGGTCCTCACTGCCAATGACCTGGCTCCGGTTCGGGCGCTGTATCAGCAACTTGCGCCAGGGCGGAACGGCGCGCTGGACCGCAGCGAGCGCTGGTGGCGTCGGCACCTGGAGCCGCCCACCGGAATCCCGTCAGCGGCGTATGGAATCTTCGACGGCAACGAGATAGTGGGCTGGTCGATCGTGCAGTTCACCCTTACCGAGGTGCCTTACGCAACATTGAAAGTACTCGATTGGGGCTGCCGGCCCGGATTTGAACAGGCGCTACTCGGTTTGTGGGGCGGCTGGTCCAGCATCACCTCGGCGGTGAGTTGGGTAGGGCCGCAGCCAGACCTGCTGCACTGGGTGCTCGGCGAGCAGCACACCAAACTGGAGGAAGACAAGGAGTGGATGCTGCGGGTAATCGATATGCCCGCGGCATTTACGGCGCGTGGCTGGCCGGGCGCCGTAAATGGCACGGTGAACTTCAACCTCGTCGACGAGGTTGCGCCATGGAACACCGGTGCATGGACGGTGACGTTCACCGACGGCCGGGCCATTGTCACGCCTTCGGTCACAACGTCAAGTGCGCTGGTGACACCGCGTGCGCTTGGCCCGTTGCTGACCGGGCACGTTGACCCTGCCGCTCTGGCCAGCCTTGGGCTGATCTCTGGCTTTACCTCGTCAGAAATCGAACTACTCCGATTGGCCCACGCAGGACCGCGCCCCTGGGCCGCCGACTACTACTGAATGGCAGACGCCGCCAAAGAAGCGTTCCGTCGCTTCACGAATGCCATCGAAGCCCGAACCCCGCCGCTGACGGCATGCACAGTGCTCTCGCGGCTCACGATCGCGGTTGCGGTATGTCTCGGCCGGGCCGCGCACGGTACTGCTCGCCCCAGGCGCGCAGCTGCGCGAGTAGCGGTTCGAGGCTTCGACCGACTTCGGTCAGGGAGTACTCCACCTTTGGTGGCACCTGCGTGTAGACGGTACGCAGCACCAGCCCGTCGGCTTCCAGCTCGCGTAGCTGACGGGTGAGCATCCGCGCGGTGACGGCCGGCATAGCGCGCTGTAACTCGCCGAAGCGCCGCACACTGTCGACTAGGTGCTCCAGGATGACCAGCTTCCACTTACCCCCAACGATCTCCAGCGCGACCTCGGTCGGGCACTCAATGCTGGTGCGCCGGATCTGATCGCGCATTGCCACCTCCCAAGGTATACAGCAAGATAGTACCGCACATAATTGCGCGTACTTGTATAGTGTGCCGGTACCGACGATGCTGCCCTTTATGGAGATCACCAGCACACGCCACCAAATCAGCGTTGAACCCGACTGGTACCAGCCCTACGCGATTTCACTGGGCATCAGCGTCGGAAACCTCGTGTTCGTCTCCGGCCAGGCCGCAGTCGATGAGCACGGCGACACCGTCGGTGGGGCCGACTTCGACGCCCAGGCCCGACAGGCCTTCGCCAACCTCGCCACGGTGCTGCACCACGCCGGCTCAGGACTCGAACACGTCGTCAAGGTCACGATCCTCGTCACAGACATGGCCGTCATCGACCAGGTCATCAAACTCCGCCGCGAGTTTTTCACCCCGCCCTATCCAGCGGATACAATCGCCCAAGTTACGTCCCTGGCACGGCCGGAGTGGCAGATCGAGATCGAGGCGGTCGCCGTCATCCCCGATACCGCATGATCCCACCTTCAAGTCAGCACGTGACGCTGCCGTGTTGGGTCGAGAACTTGGCAGGTGTGAAGCAGCACTAGCTTCTCGTGAGGTCGGAGGCCGCCGGCGACCCTCTCTTCTAGGACACGTTACGGCGCGCTAGGTTTCCTCCATGATCGGCACTCCCCGCCTTCCCGGACTGACGTTGGCCGACGCCGACTGGTTAGTGCAAGCCGCGCTGGATGTCGGCGCCGAGCGCAGCTTCCCTCCGCTGGCGGTGGCCGTCATCGACGTCGCCGGCGAGGTGATCGTCCTGCGGCGCCGCGACGGCGGCATGCCGATGACCAGCCGGGTGGCCGTGGCCAAGGCGCGCAGCGCTCTAGTCGCGTTGAAACCGTCGAGACAGCTCGACAAGCTACCGCAGGAGATCATCGACAGCATCCAGCACCTTTATAGCGGCAACTTCGTCCCCCGGGCTGGCGGCATCCTCGTCACCGACGGCGACGTGATCCTCGGTGCCGCCGGCGCCTCTGGTGCATTGTCCGGCGAAGACGAGGAGGCCGTGCAGACTGCCGTGGACCGGTGGCAGGCGCACCGTTTCCAAGCAGGTGAGGGCCGGCGTTGAGCTTGCGGTGACCCCGAGCCGTAGCCGCCGAGTAATGCCGGCGCCTTTCACTCGATTCGGACGCGACGACTGGCCGCAAGCCACATCTTGATTGGATCGCCACTGGCGATCTATCTATCCGCCACACGCAGGAGCTCTGATGTTCGGCCCGGCATTCGGGCAGGAGCATGAAGTACAGCTCCACGCAGATCACTCTCCCTCAACACCGAGACAAGTTCAGAGGCTGCGGAGCACTGAGGTGACGACGCCGAGCACGACGGCGTTATCGCCGTCGATGACGTCGTAGTCGGGATTGCGGGGTTCGAGGTAGACGTGGCCATTGCGACGACGGTAGACCTTGACAGTGGCCTCGTCATCGATCATGGCGGCGACAATCTGGCCGGAATGAGCCTCGGACTGTTGGCGGACCACAACGATGTCGCCGTCACAGATCGCGGCGCCGATCATCGAGTCCCCGCGGACGCGCAACCCGAAAACGTTCCCGCGCCCGGTCAGACCGCGTGGCAAGGTCAGGAACTCATCGACATATTCCTCAGCCGCGATCGGGACCCCGGCCGCAATATCGCCAACTACAGGAACGGGAACCGAATCTTCGCCCACCTCGCGAGTCGCGCGCTCCCGCAGGAACGGCCGGACGTCCATCGCACGGGTCACCGTGTTGCCGCGCAGGAGAAAACCCTTCTCCTCCAGGCTCGCCAAGTGTTTGGAGACCGACGACGAGGACCTCAACCCGACCGCAGCGCCAATCTGGCGGGTGCTTGGCGAGTACCCATGCTTGACCACCCAATCCCGGATCATGACCAGGATTCGCTGCTGACGCGGCGGCAACGGCGCAGCATTCAAGTGTTCGAACGGATCAACATCGTCGTAAGCGGTCACCCGCAAATCGTAGAGGCAGCCCACCAGCGGGCAGCAAGGGACTTCAGCACGGAGTGGCAGCCTCATCTTAGACGAGCGGAAGCGGATGCCAGAAGCTGTTCAATCTGCTCGTCTCGACCATTGCACGCCTCAAGCCGCGCCAGTAATTCTTGAACCCAGCCACTCCCCCACGCTCGCCGCGGCCTAACCACCACGACCAACCCCTCCAGACCCCATCGCGAGCGCGGGAGACTCCCGCCAGGCGAGTAAATTCTCAAACTACAGGTCCAAGAAGTTCTCAGAACCCGCGTTGCGTTTGTCCGTCACGCCTCTGAGTATCCAGGCTTATCCCCATTCGGCCATGGGAGGGAAGAAAAGCCATTCCCTGCCGTGGGGTGAACAGATGCCGGGCTATATGGCCATGACGAGGAGTGCCGGATGAGTGACCTGACGATCTACAGCCCCTACATCCCTTCATCTCCATAGCTCGGCGGGCATTAAAAATGCCCGAATAACTAAGTGGAGTATCGCAACCGTCACGTTGCCGTCAAAACACACAAAAAAAGAGGCTACCCGAAATCGACAACTCCTCTGAACTGCGGAAACTCTGTCGACCTCCTAAGACGCTATTGGAACCGCGCTGACTTGCTGGAACAGCTCCGCAAGGTCTCAATGATCTGGTCCCAAAGTGCCTCAACCGGCGAAGCGCGGTTTTCCCGCGCGGAAGGTAGCCGAGAAGTACAGCGTCAGCCTTCACAGCATGAAGCGGCTACTACAGACGCAGGGTGTACGCCATCGAGGGCGACCTAGGTCAGACTGCGGCAGA
>DATATO010000244.1:0-3072 GCA_036268755.1 Mycobacteriales bacterium
CTGGCTGTACCGAGCGTTTCGTTAGGGGCGACGATCGGAGCGCTCAGCTGGCTGGAGGCCCAGCCGCCTGACCCCCGGATCCCCTGATAGAGGACTTCGGCTCCCTTCGTCGCGCCGGAAAGACCGGATTCGACCACGTACGCGAGCGATCCGAGCTGAGCTGCCGCCTGGAAGTGGAGTTCCGCAGCGGTCGGCGTTTCGCCTGGGAGGGCGACCGGCCCGGCTTCGCGTGGTGAGACCAGCTCGAAGCAGCGCTGTTCGGGAAGACCGCAGGAGTCGAGGGTTTCGAGGATCTGGTCGGGGCTCGCGGTCGTCCCGGCCTTGTTGCGGGCGACGACCCGATAGTGGTAGGTCGTGCCGGCCGACAGACCTGAGAGCTTCGCGGTCACCAGGACCGGTTTTTCGCCTTCGCCGATATACGGTTCGAATTCGGCGGGGACGCTATGCCCGTAGGAGGTGGTCGTCCCCCATTCAAAGCGGTAGGAGGTGCCTGAGCCGCTGGGGTCGATCTTCGCTTCCAGGGTGCCCGAGCCCTGTTCGGCTTCAAGCGCGCGGATTTCGGTGATCAGCGGCGGGCCCTGCGTCGTGAAGGTCAGCGTTTCCCCGCTCAACGTCCCATTGGCGTTGGTCGCGGTCAGACGAAACTTGTACGTGGAGTTCGGCTGCGCCCCGGTGAGCGCGGTACTGACCGCATGGGGTGAGAAGTCGGCCGGTAGTTCGGAGGCCAGTGGGTCACAGGCGGCTTCTTTTTCGAAGCCGGCGCCGCTCGTCAGTCCGTATTCAAAGACACAGCTCGTGTACTGCAGGCCTTCCGGGCGCACGGCGCCGTTGAGGGTCGCCGCTGCGGCGCCGACGCCTGTCGCCGCTTCCGTGGCGACCGTAGCGGCCGTTTCAAAGCTGCGGTCGTGCGTCTTCTCTTTGCCGTTTTTGTTGGTGGCGATTAGCCGGAAGTGGTAGGTAGCGCCGTTGGCGGTGAGACCCGCAATTTCGGCACTTACGGCATGGGCTTCGGAGTCGGTCGGGGGCAGCGCTTGGCACGGAGCGGTATGACCGTAGCTCGTGGTGACGCCCCATTCGAAAAAGCAGTCTTCGATTTCGATACCTTCGGGGTTGACCGAGCCGTTGAGGGTCGCCTTGGTACCGGTGATGTTGGTGGCGGCGCCGACCCCGATCGTGGGCACGTTGACCGGGCCCCCGAAGACGGCGACGTCCCGCCTGCCGGCCGCCTTGTCGGCGACGTAGACGCGGCCGGTGGCAGAGTTCACGGCGATCCGTTCTGTTGCTTCCAGCACTTCTTCGCCGAATTCGTCGATTACCGCCAAAGTGGTCGCGTCGTACTCGACGACGCGATCGCCGAGCGCTACGTAGAGGTGATTGCTCGATGGGTCATAGGAAACCCCTGATGCGCTTTCCGTGGTGACTGGAATGGGGTTCGAGACTTCGACCTCACCCGAAGCACCGGCGGGATACTCATAGACCCCTCCACCGCCCTGACGCTGGACGAATAGGTCACCCGCGCTATCGACTGCGAGACCGCTGGGACGGTTCGTCGGCGTCGCGGCAAGGTTGTAAGTGTGCATCAGCGTGCCGGCCGGACTCCACTCCAAGACAGACTGCGAGCTGAAGCCACCCAGATAGATGTCGCCCTGCCCGTCAACGGCCAAGCCCGCCGGCGACCCGGTTCCCAGCGCCGGTATTTCTCCCGCTACTTCGTAGCGTTCGGTGACAGCGCTGCGCACGTACTTATCGATTTTTTCTTCTTGGAAAAGATAGAGGGTGCCCTTTGCGGCACTGCTCGAGGCGTTATCGAAGGCGATGCCGGCGGCGCTACTGCCAAACGAGAGACCGGTGAGCGAGAAGGGCGACGCAAGACCCACCGGCGCACCACCGGTCCCACCGAGCTCAAGAACCGCTTCGCCCCCACTACCGTCGGTGACGAAAACGTTGCCAGTCGCTTCATCGATCGCAACGCCCGACGGGTCATGAATCGTCACACCCGAGCCGGAGCCGTCGAGTGGCGAGAACGATTCAGGTTCATGCGCGATCGCGGCCGATGCGATAGCCGGCGCGAGGGCGCAAAGCAGCGCCGTCAGCAGCACACACAACGAGGCGAGCAACCCCATGTTCACCCTGCGAGCACCGATCATCCTTGCCCTCCCCTCGCTCTCCCAGTTGTGCTGTCTCACTGAGATCCGTGAGGCAGCTGGATCCTTGCACGAGCTTTTGTGAGTTACACCCGAGTTAGTCATGCTCATGCAAGCCTTTCGTAAAGGTTTCTTGTCTCGATGCTCATCGCGCCTGCTTTTTGACTCGGTGTGCCTGGATCAGCTCTTCACCACGCTCGGTGAGCGGCCAAGCGTCAGCGCCGTTGCCGGTGTTCTCCAGGCCGTGAGCCACGATCTGCTTCCCGTCGGGAGTTAGACGCCACGCCTTCGGGGAGCCCTGCCCTTCGCCCCCGACGTTCTCGAGCAGCCCGTGCCCCTGAAGACGGATCATCAGTCGGGAGATTTGGCCCTGGTCGGAGATCCCCGCGAGCTCGGAGAGCCTGCGGTTGTTTGACCCCGGATACTCAGCGACGGCCGCCAGCACGGTCTGCGTGCGGACCGTCAAGCGAAAATCCGCTACCGGCGCCGAACCCAACGGTCGCCGCACAGACACACCGCGCGACCCACCAGCATCCGTGTCATCGGGAGCGTCAACGGTGGTGGCCTTGGCTGCGGGGCGCGATAGCTCGCGTGCGGCTGCAGCACGGCCACGATAGGGCAGCACGATCATCGCCATTAACTCGCCGAGCAACTCCATAAGCGGCTCGGGGCTCTGCTCCAGCAGCCGCGCGTGGATCACACCCAGCGTCGCTCCCACGACACCCTCGGCGATCACCGCAGGCAACCTATTTCCCGGCCGCACGCCGGCCTGGCCCTGCTCGATTACCGACGTCAGCTCTCGGAGGAGTTGTGCGCGACGCTCGAGGACGCGCGGGCCCGCACCCAGCGCCTCCACAGACACCAACTCGCGCAACGCCGGCTCGTGATCCAGGAAACCCAAGACCGCGACCAGACCGGCGCGGATACT
>DATATO010000245.1:0-6145 GCA_036268755.1 Mycobacteriales bacterium
GGTGACGGCGGTGGCGACGACGCGACCGTGTACGTCAGTGAGGGCAACCTGCGCCTCCGGCAATGGCTGCCCGCGCTTGCCCGCCCGAACGACGCCCCGGATGCCCGAGTCGCCGGCCAGACGCATATCGTGGCGACCGAATCCCACCTCGGGTACCTGTGCGTTCGATGAGGCCGGACGCAAACTAGTGGCTGTGGCGGTGACCGTATAGCTGCCCGCCGCCAGGTGGTAAAAGGCGTAACGGCCCTCGTCATCGGTAACTCGGGAATGTACGACGGTGCCCTGCCCGTCGGTGAGGACGACGGTGGCCCCGGCGATGCGCGCCCCCGTTATCTTCAAGGCCACTGTGCCGACAAGCCCGCCATCGCCGGCCAGCAGCACATCGCTGACGCTAAGACCGTCGCTGACGGCCACGGTGCGGACGGTGGGAGGGTGGCCCACAAAGTGGGCGACCATGACATAGGTGCCGTTGTGCGGGAGATCGATACTGAAGCCCCCGTCCTCGCCGACGGTGGCCCGGCCTGCCTGGTGTCCGCTCGGATTCACCACGGTAATCATTGTGCCCGGCACCGGAACGCCGTTGCCCCGCATCACTCGGCCTTGTACCCCCGGCTGGACCACGACCGGCACCTCGGGGAGAGGCGCGGCAGCCTTGATCGCAACCGGAATACCAACGGACGGCGTCTGCTCCGCGGCCGCGGCAACGCCTGCGAGCCGCTTCTGTAGCCGCTCGCCCTCGACGTCCACGTTCGGCAGGATCGCATTCAACCAGCGCGGCAACCACCAAGCCGCCTTGCCCAACAGTGCCAGCGTCGCGGGGACGATGGTCATGCGCACTATGAAGGCGTCGAAAAAAACGGCCGTGGCTAGACCGAGGCCGATCATCTTGATCATGCTCTCGCCGCCGAAGATGAAGCCGGAGAAGACACCGATCATGATGAGCGCGGCAGCCGTGACCACACGCGTTCCGTGCTTGAACCCGGTGACCACTGCCTGTTTGGGGTGCTCGCCGTGGACGAAGCCCTCCCGGATCCGAGTGACGAGGAAGACCTCATAGTCCATCGCGAGGCCGAACACGATACCGATCAGGAAGATCGGCATCATGCTCATGATTGGACCGGTCGCATCGACGCCGAACAAGGAGCCGAGCCAACCCCACTGGAATACCGCCACGATAGTGCCGAGCGAGGCCAGCAGGGAAAGCAAGAATCCCAGCGCGGCCTTGAGCGGCACCAGCACGGAGCGGAACACGATCATGAGCAGCAGGAACGCAAGGCCGACCACCAGAGCCAGATAGGGGGTCAACGCGTCGCTCATGCGCTTGGAGAAGTCGATGTTGGCGGCAGTGGGACCCGTGACCAGAAGTTCGGCCGCTCCAGTCTGTTTCGTCAGGTCCTTGGACTTGTCGCGGATCGTCGAGACCAGGTCCTCCGTCTTGGTGCTGCTCGGCCCGTCGGCAGGAGTGACGCTGATCATTGCGGTGTCACCGGCGGGGTTGAACCTAGCCGGGCTAACCTTGGTGACCCCAGAGGTGTTGGAGATCTCCTTGATGACGCTGTCGGCGGCGGCCTTAGGGTCTTTGCTGCCGGTGGTATCGAGGACCAGCATCAGCGGGCCGTTGAAGCCGGGACCAAAGCCGTCGCTGAGCATGTCATATGCCTTGCGCTGAGTGCTCTTGGTCGGCGCGGTTCCGGCGCTGGGCATCCCGAGCTTCAGGGCGGCAACCGGTGAGGCGATGGTGCCGAGTACGACCACCCCGGCGAGTAGTAGCGCGACTGGATGACGGAGCACGAACTTCGACCAGCGAGTGCCCCGGTTCGGCTTCCCGTTTGAATCGTTGAGCGGAACGCCGGTCTCGGGGTTCCGCTTGCGAACCTTCTTGCCGAAGATCCGCTTGCCGACCAGACCGAGCGCGGCGGGGACGAGGGTCAGCGCAATGAGCACGGCGATGATCACCGCCCCGGCGGCTACCAGCCCCATCCTGGTCAACAGCGGGAGGTTGATGATCGCCAGACCGGACAGGGCTACCACCACGGTCAACCCGGCGAACACCACGGCGGATCCCGAAGTGCCGACGGCCCTTCCCGCGGCCTCGTCACGGGAGTGGCCGTTCGCGAGCTCGGCCCGATAGCGGGAGGTGATGAAGAGCGCGTAGTCGATGCCCACCGCCAGGCCGATCATCGTCCCCAGGATAGAAGTGGTGTTTGACAGGCCGAGCGTGGCGGCGAGTGCCCCCACGGACGAGACGGCAATCCCGACACCGATCAGCGCAGTGAGCAGCGGCAGCCCCGCGGCCACCAGGGAGCCGAAGGTGATGACGAGGATCACCGCGGCAATGGCGATACCGATCGCCTCGCTGGACGGCGGCGAGCCCCCCTTAACCACGTCACCGCCGATCTCAACGGTGAGCCCGGCACTGCGGCCGGATTTGGCGGCCCGCTCGACCGCATTGCGGGTGGCGGCGGTGATCTCCCCGGCCGGCACCTTATAGGTCACCGTGGCATAGGCGGTAGTGCCCTTCTTGCTGACGGTCTCTGGCGCAAGGGCGTTGGAGACCCGCGAGACCTGCTTGCCTTTCAACTTGTCGAGCACCTGCCCGACAGCGGTGCGGTTGTTTCCCTCGGTGATCTTCTCACCGTTGCGCGCCTTGAACACCATTGTCGCTGTGGCGCCGTCTGCGCTGGCGCTGGGAAAGCGCTTTTTCATCAGATCGAACGCACGCTGCGACTCAGTGCCCGGCATCGTGAACTTATCGGGTGGAGGGGCGCTTGCGGTGGCTGAGCTCATGCCCACTACCACGAGCACGGCTAGCCACGCCAAGATGACGTACCAGCGGCGCCGGAAGGCGAACCTACCTATTTTGTAGAGAAGAGTGGCCATGGGAAAGCTCCTGCTATCGGGGGTGAGCGGGGATTTCGCCGGCGAAGAGGATCATGCCGGGGAGGGTATGAGGGAAGCGTTCAGCGCGGGGAGGATAACGGCGTCGCGGTAGCGCTTGAGGTACTCGGCATCGACTCGACATCGGTCGACCAACGACTGTCCGATTACGGCACCTACCAACATGTGGAACAGGAACTCGTTTCCCGGGCAGTCGGCGTCTATCTCGCCGCGGTCGATCGCTCGTTGCAGTACGGCCTTCAGGTTCTCTCGTTCCGGCTGGATGACTACCTGGTGAAACGCCTGCTTTAAATCCGGATTGGTGTGGATGGCATGACCGAGCGCGCTCATCATGGTGGTATCTCGGTCGCTCGTCGAGCCCAGTCGGTCGGCAAGTGCGCCGAGATCGCCACGCAGCGAACCGGTATCGTCCGGCTTGTGGCCATGGTGAGCCTTAGTACTGTGGATGGCCGCCACCACCAGCTGCGCCTTGCCACCCCACTGTCGATATAGCGTTGCCTTGCTGGAGTGGGTGCGCGCCGCGATGGCGTCCATGGTGAGCGCGTCGTAGCCGACCTCCCGCAGCATGTCGAGGGTTGTCTCGTACAGTTCGTGTTCGCGCTCAACCGTCAGGCGGCGAGTGGAGGCGCTGGGGGCGGCCGCGGACGGTGACATTAGACAACTCTCTTCGTACGAAACAGTTTCGTTTCGTTAGCATCTCTGATGCCCCATGAAAACGCAACCGTTTCGATGATGTGAGTGAGAATTGTGGCATCGGACATGCCCGCTGGGCGGTCTATTTGACTGAGATACGGTATTTGAT
Source organism: Mycobacteriales bacterium (assembly GCA_036268755.1). GTDB lineage: Bacteria > Actinomycetota > Actinomycetes > Mycobacteriales > QHCE01 > DATATO01. The sequence continues at coordinate 3,701 of DATATO010000245.1, forward strand.
CGCAAACACTTCACGGATGGTGGGTGCACCGGCGGGGCGTTCCAGCACCGTGATCTCGTCCCCGGTCCGAATGGTGCCTGTGATGTCCACCCGCAAATAGGCGCCGACGTCGGTGCGTGCGCTGAACCGCTTGACTCACTGCGGCACATCGATGTGCCGGGCGAAGGTCGCGCACGGCACTCGGGGGTTGGTGACGGTCACCTCGACCGTGTTGCCGATCCGCCAGCGCTCGCCGACTAGCGCGTCCGTGACGGCCAAACCTCTGGTGGCGATGTTCTCGCCGAAGAAGCCCGGCGGGATCTCGCGCCCCAGCTCGGCCGCCCATCGCTCAGCTTCTTCCTGCGCGTAGGCGTACAGGGCGGCGTCGGGTCCGCCGTGATACTTGCGATCGCACTGCGTGTCACCCGCGAGCCCCAGCGGCTCCACCGCCACCGGCCCATCGACCGGACGCTTGTCGATGGCCATCTTGCCCACCCGTCCGGCGTCCGGTTTGATCTCGTGCACAACGCAGACGGCAGCCACAGCGGGGGTCATGAAGCCAGTTTCTATGACATATACATATGGCACAATGAGGTTATGGTTAAAACTACGCTGTACATGTCGGATGAGCTCAAGAGCCGCTTGAAGCGCCGCGCGGTACAGACCCGGCGTTCCGAGGCCGAGATCATGCGGGAGGCGCTCGACCGTGCCCTCGCTGAAGACGAGCCGCGTCCGCGGCCGCGGTTGGGAGGCTTCCGCAGCGGAGACCCGACCATTACCGCTCGTATCGACGATATTCTCGCTGACGAGTTCGGTGCCGAGGCGATCGACAGATGATCGTTTGCGATACCAGTGGACTGTATGACGCCTACGACGAGGAGCAGGAGCGTCATGCACAAGCGCGAGATGTGATTGAGGCAAGCGCGGGTCCACTCTTACTTTCTCCTTTTGCACTCGCCGAATTGGACTACCTTCTTTTGACTAGGCTGGGTTCGCTCGCCGAAGACAGGATGCTCGAAGACGTCGCGCAGGGCGCTTATGAGCTATGTTCGATGACCGGCACTGATGTTGCCCAGGCTCGGGAGATCACTCGACGCTATACCGATCTCAAGCTCGGCCTCGCCGACGCATCGAATGTGGTCATCGCGGCGCGATACCAGACCACTCGAATCCTCACCTTTGATCACAAGCACTTTCGCGCGATCACGCCGCTATGGGGTTCGGCCTTCACCCTCCTGCCTGACATCGGCTGAGGCCTGTTCCCTCCTGTCGACGGACTCGGCAGGAACGGCGGTGCCGGAAGCGGCTGGTCGGCTCCGGCCCCGTGCCCAGGCCGCTATCGCTAGGCCGGCGGTCACGGCTCCCACGCCGAGCAACAGCCACGCCAGGTTGTGTCCGTAGTGCTGGGTAAGGATGGTCGGATTGCCGGACTTGCCCTCCCGCCAGACAGCCGGCGCAGCCAGCAGGCTCACCACCCCGCCGACGATCAGGCCGCCGGTGACGATGCGTCCTACCGCCTCCGGCAGCCGCCGGGTGGCCCACCAGACCAACGTGCCGATGCCGAGTACTAGCGGTACCAGGATGCCGTCATGCAGAATCAGCCCTGCTACCAACCACTTTCCGATTTTGATGAGCACGTCGGCGGGGTAGTAGTCCCATAGTCCGTAGAGTCCTACTCCAAGGCCGACCAGCCCCAGACCGACGAGGATCACACGGGCGGACAGCTGCGCGAATCTCATCGCAACACCTCGATTCGGCGGACCCACTTGGTTTGCAGCACACCCGGTCGGGCCGGAGCGATGATGCGGGCGGGATAGCCGTGCTGAATATCGAGCACCTCGCCGTGAAGCCGCAGCGCCAGCAGCGTCAGCTCGTCGGCGGCGAACTCCGGCCCCATCTCCACCTGGGCGAACGGCCCGAACTGCTCTAGTGAAATCACCCGCAGCCTGGAATGGGGCGGGGCGCCCACGTGGTGCAACAGGTCCTGGATCCGCACGCCGCCCCAGCGTACGGTTCGGCTCCACCCCTCCACACAGGCGATCGGCAGCGTCGACTCCGACTGCGGCATCCGATTCAGGTCATCCAAGGTGAGCGTCGCATATCGGGGCCCAGCGATCTCCAGCCGCCAGTCGGCCGAGCGGGCACTCTGAAGCACCCCGGCCTCCTCCGCGGTGCGGTTGATGACCAACCCCTGCGGGCCATGGCTCGGCTGCCGCGGCGCAAACAGATTCAGCCGCTGCAGCGGCGAGAACGACTGACCCACCGTCGTCACCGTGACTGCCGCAACCGTGAGCCCCACGGCACTGAAGAACCCGCGCCGGGACCAAGCACCCGCTGACGGCAGGCCCGGCGGCTCGAGTTGCTCGCTGCGCACCCGCCGCCAATGCTGCACGATCAACGGCAGCTTTACCGCGATGTGGATCAGCAGCGAGCCGATGATCACCCAAGACAAGAAGAAGTGCGTCT
>DATATO010000246.1:0-4318 GCA_036268755.1 Mycobacteriales bacterium
CCGTCCGACGAGCTGCTGACCGCCCTGGGCTGCGAACTCAATGACGAGGGCTGGGTCGCCACCGATCGCACCGGTCGCACCAGCATCGACGGCGTGTGGGCGCCCGGCAACGTCGTGGACCACACCGCCCAGCTGATCAACGCAGCGGCCGCCGGGTCCGCCGCCGCCATCGCGCTCAACAACCACTACCTGGTCGCCGCCGACGTCCAGAAAGCCCTCCACGACCACACCGAGCCAGCTCCAGCCAATTGATCGTCGGGATCACCCGACCCTGTCCATCGTCTTGCCGCAGCCGCACGTCCCATTCTGCTGGCCCTCACAGGTGGGCCGGTACGTCGACAACTGGCTGAGCGGACACCTAAGCGACGTGCCCTGGCCCCACGCGCAACGGGCGCGAGCCCTCGATCATGTCCCGTTGAAGGACCGGCTACGCCGTCCGGCTCACACGTAGTTCCGGGAACCGTCGTTCCCGGAACTAAACTATGACCATGGCTTCCAGGGGCGCGGACGCCCTATCGTCAGCGGACCTCTGTGCCCCTTGTCCGTGCCGATAGAAGGCGCCCCCGAGGCCTCAGGAGTCCGCCGGGAGGTGGTGGTCGTGGGGTGTGTAGTCGCGCAACAGCGGAAGCAACACGCAGTCGACAATCTCGGTGAGGACGGTTTCGGGTACGGGTGTGCCGTTGAGGACTACGTGAGCGCGGATCAAGTCAGGGCCGACCGCCGCGATCCGCGGGGTGAGCGCCGCAGCGGGAACCTCGCCGTGCACGGCGGCACATCGGAGAACCTCGAGAATCCACACGGGTGCGGGATCGGCGAGGTGCGGACGCACCGCGCTGGCCAGCTCGGGACTGCGGATCATTTCGGAGATCAGGCTGCGCACCGCCACGCCCTTAGGGCTGTCGAGATCGTCGGCAATATGTCGCAGCACAGCCAGCAACTGAGCACGTAGGTCGCCGTGGGCCGAGGGCGGGGCGTAGGGCGACTGGAACCAGTTGAGCGCGTCGGCGACAAGCTCGAGTTTGTTGGGCCAGTAACGGTAGAGCGTTGCTTTGCCGGTCCGGGCCCGAGCGGCCACCGCGTCCATGGTGAGTTCGCCGAACCCGCGTTGATGGAGTTCCTCGAGCGCGGCCGCGTGGACGGCAGCGCGCAGCTCATCCCCGCGCCGGCGTCTGGAGTGTCGGTCCTGGGGGCCGGCGGGATCCGCGCCGCGGCACGCTCGAGACACAAGGGCCGCTCGCGGGGGCTGGCTGGGGTCGGGCACCCACTCACTGTAAAGCCACGAGCCCGGTAGATCCGCCCCAATGATCATTAGAGAACGTTGAAGTTCACTATTGCGAACGAGTGCGTCTGTTAGCGATGATGGATCCATGGAGTCCACGCCAGCAGGGGCGAGCGCGACTGTCCAGCTCGTCGCGACGAGTACCTCGCCCCACGCCCGGGCTGGCGAGGGTGCCCGAGCGACATCCACACCTGGGGGCGTCGCGGGGCACGATCCCGCTGGTTCGTTGTCGCGAGCACCGCGGCGGAGCCCTTCGCGCGGCGGGGGGTGGGGGCCATCGCTGGCAGTGTTGATCATCGGAACGTTTATGTCAGTGTTGGACGTCTCTGTGGTGAATGTGGCGATGACGGTCTTGCGTAAAGAATTCGGGGTCAGCGCAGATAGTATTCAATGGGTAAGTACGGTATACAGCCTGGCCGAGGGGGTCGCTGTTCCCCTCGGCGCGTGGCTGGGGATCCGATTTGGCTTGAAACGCGTGTACGTAGTAACGCTGATCTTGTTCACGGCGGCTTCGGCATTGTGTGGGCTGTCTACCAGTCTGTCTATGTTAATTATTTCCCGTGCGGCACAGGCTATTCCTGGCGGAGTGATGCCCGTGGCCTGCCAGACGATCTTGTATCGAGTCGTGCCGAAGGAGAAATTGGGCGCCGCCATGGGAATCTACGGTCTCGGTGTGGTGGTTGCCCCCGCTGTCGGTCCGAGCGTGGGCGGGTTCCTGATCGACAATCTGGGGTGGCGCTACATCTTTCTCATCAACATCCCGGTGGGCCTGCTGGGCGCGCTCGCCGCCGCGTTCGTGTTGCGACCGCAGCCGGCGGAGCGGGCCAGACCGTTCGACCTTCCCGGGTTTTTGTGTATCGGTACGGCACTATTCGCGTTGCTACTGGCACTCGAAGAAGGCACAAAATGGGGATGGACGAGCTATCCTATTCTCATTCTCTTCGCGCTCACACTGAATCTTCTCGTATTGTTTGTCGTGGTTGAGAACATGGTGGAGCACCCACTGCTGGACCTGCGCGTGTTGCGGAATAAGCAGTACGCGCTCGCGATCGTGCTGATATCATGCTTGTTTATCGCGTTGATGGCGGTGATGTTTTTTATGCCGCTCTTCCTGCAGGGTGTGCGCGGTCTCAGCGCATTGGACGCGGGTGAACTGATGCTCCCACAAGGCTTGACGATGGCCGTATTGATGCCGGTTTCCGGGGTCCTGTGCGATCGATTCGGCGCCCGCTGGCTGGCGGCGGGCGGACTATTCTTGACCGGGACCGGGGTTCTCATGCTCTCGCGTGTCACGGTCGACACTCCTTACTCGACGGTGACGCTGGGACTCGTGGTGATGGGGGCGGGCATGGGCCTGGCGATGATGCCGATCATGACCAGTGGTTTGTCCGCGCTATCGAGCGAACTCACCGATAGTGGTAGCGCGATCAACACTCTGGCTCAGCGGGTCAGTGGCGCGTTCGGATTGGCGTTGCTCACCGCGGTGGTGACCGCGGACCAGGCCCAGTTTTGGAGTGATCGGGCCGCCCTGATGCCCGGTCTCGGCGCTGCCGCGGACCCGCGTATCACCCAGCTGCGGCAGCAAGGAACACCCGGGTTGGTCGCACTATGGCAACAGTTGTCCAACCAGGTGCAAACCGACGCCTACCGCAATGGATTTCTCCTCGCCGCCGCGGTCGCGTTCCTCGGCGCCGCCTTAGCCATCCTGGTACGACACCAAGCCTCAGGTACAGGCGCAGACAAGCCGGCCATCCACTGACCTGGCGGTGTTAGAGGGGCCTGCCCCTCGCGCGCCGTGTAGGGACACCTCCGTGACCTGCATCAATGGCTCGCCACAACGAACAGGAGCACACAAAACATCAATGCCAGAGCGAGCACCCATGCGCATCCTCAGCGACCCGGGCGTCCGGCCCGACGAGATCACCGCGTTGCTCAGGCGGATGGACGTGCGGCCCGTCCTCCCCGCCTATCCGACGAAGTCGACCTCCCACTCAAATCCTCGCCACCGGCGGCGCCTGACCCAAGCGCCGCAGACCTAGGAGAGTCACACATGACAGCAAAAACACTCGAAGACGCCATCGCGCAGAATCGCGCAGCGCTCGACTCGATGCTGAAGGGTGACAGCAGCGCCTACGTCGCTCTGCTCTCTGATCGTGACGATGTAACCTGGGGCAACCCGTTCGGCCCGTTTGCGCGAGGCCGCGAGCGCGTTGAGGCCGCTTTGGCCAGCGCAGCGACACGCATGCGGGACGGCGGGGCGTCCGAATTCGACCACATCGCAACATACCTGGCCGAAGACCTTGCGGTAGTGGTCCAAGTGGAACACGGGAAACAAAGGCCGAGGGCGCGGACGCCCTATCGTCGGCGGCCCTCCGTGTCACCAGCGTCTACCGATTGGAAGGCGGTGCCTGGAAGCTTGTGCATCGGCACGCGGATCCAATCACAACGCCGCAATAGGACCCATTTCCACACTTCGTAGGTGCACGCGTCGAAGAATCGGCCGCTGACCTGGTTCTACGCGGTCAGCGGCCGATCAAGGCGTGTCTATACGGGCACGGCGCTCAGCAACGACCACGGTGTCGCTTCCCCCTTGGCCAAGGTTCAAGACCCAGACGTCGGATTCGCGGGCCTCTGTGAGCCTATGACGCAACCTCAGACGGGCGTGCATAGGGGAACCCCCACGGACGAACACAGTGAATCGCCCCGGCGCGTCCGGAGACAGAATTTCCGGAAGTCCAGACCGGGTTCGGCCAGCCGACGCCGCAGCTCGGCGCGCGCGTTGTCGCAGACCGCGAGTCAGGCCAGTTTCGCCGAGACATCGATGCGAGACTGGTCCACTCGGCCACTTTCGCTGTGACATAGACGGCCATGCGGTCTCACCGCATCTGGCCCGCACTGGTCACGCACGTGTCACCGGGCCAGATGCAGCGAGACGGGACACCGGTGTAGCCGTGAGCGCTGTTACTCCCCTGGGTTTTGGCGGTTCTGGATGGTCAGGGCTTGGTCGCATACTCGTGTGCATGCCCTCGCTGGAGTTGC
>DATATO010000247.1:0-5134 GCA_036268755.1 Mycobacteriales bacterium
CGAGTATGCCATCGGGTGTTTGTGTCTTTGGCGGGACCTGTAGCGTCAACGGTGACAAAGTAGGAAAGCTGTACCCGCGAATTGCGGGTCCGGTGCACTGACAGGAGACAGCATGGCGCAAGGCACCGTTAAATGGTTCAACGCGGAGAAGGGGTTCGGCTTCATCACCCCGGACGACGGTGGTCAGGATTTGTTCGCGCATTACTCGGCTATCGACACCGGCGGTTACCGGTCTCTAGATGAGAACCAGCGTGTGGAGTTCACCGTCGGACAGGGCACCAAGGGTCCGCAGGCGGAGAAGATCCGCCCGATCTGATGCGTTGAGAGCTGTAGCCAATAGCGGCTTACAGACCGTGTAAGGGGCGGTGTTCCATCGGATATTCCGGTGGGCATCGTCCCTTTCGCATGCCACCTGCGATATTGCGTCGAACCGACCGCGGGCCTTGACAGGGGCTCGTCGACTGCTATTCGATGGGCGGATCGGGGGATAGCTCGCCACACTGTGACCACGAGCGACACGACGGCCATCGGCCTGCCGGATTGCGTGCCCACTGGCGATTCCTTGACCCCTGGACGAATTTCGATGCACGACAGTCCCCGTAGTTATTCTCCCCGTCGGCCACGCCCCGCTGCGGCCCTAACGCAGGCCGTCGCCGCGGCCGGGCGCGCCGATCGTGCGGCGCTCGGCGCTACTTTCCCGTCGGATTTCCGACACTTTCCCGCAGCCGCGAAGTGCTGCAGGAGCTGGCGCTGCACTGCGATTTCATCGAGGTGGGAGTGCCATACGACAAGCCGGTGCTGGACGGGCAACCCATCGCCGTCGCGGCGCCGCAATGGCACATAGCGGCGCACGCCCATGATCTGGCCACCATTCCCGTGCTCATGGCGCATCATGTTGACGATGCGGTGCTGGCACGCGCGTGCGTCAGTGCCGGTGGTTTCGTCTACGTTGCGGCTACCGCCGGTCTCACGGGAAATCAGGGGCCGCTGAGCGACACTTTGGCTCCATTCGTTGCCAGGGTGCGTGGGTGGACTGAGCTTCCGATCTGTGCGGGGATCGGTGTGGCGGGCGCGCGCCAGGCGGCATCGCTGGCTGCGTTCACTGACGGAGCCATCGTCGGATCGGCTTTTGTCCGTTGCATGCTGGCTGATCCCGGCTCCGTTGGAGTCCGGGGCGTACGCCTTTTGGCGCGAGATCTGGCTACCGCTATGCGTCGCGACTGACCGTAGGCTGCCGCACTACGCGGGAACGCCGGGTACGGCAGCCCGAGGGTTAACGCCGGCAAAGGCCAGGCCAATGACGAAACCTGCGACCTCTTCTAGCTGGCGGGCGCGTTCCAAGGAACCTAACACGGCGGGCACGCCGCCGGCATCGCGTACAAGTTCGCTGATGATGTCCAGTGCCGCCGCGTCATCGCCGCACATCGCCACTGTAGCGGGCGTTTCTTCGTCTTGGCGCCCCCATCGTTCGGCGGGAAAGAGGTGGAACGCTTTCACCACATGTGCCCCGGGTGCCAGCTCGGCTATTGTTTGTGCCGCAGAGCTGTCGGGTTCGGTAAGTAGGACACCGACGCCGCGTTCGATTGCGTTGATGGGATCGATCAAAGGCGTCCCCGCTAGCGTGCCGTCGGCTGCGTTCACACTGCGTAGGGTGTCCTCAACACCACTCCAGAGCACGGCGAGCAGCACCGCGTCGCGTCCGGTGATCGCTTCTGTCTGTGTGACTGCCTGCGCCGCGTTACCCAGACGTTCGGCAAGTGCTTGGGCTTTCTCCGAGGAGCGCCCAGCGATAGCTATGTCATGCCCGGCGCGTATCCAGCTTGTCCCCAGTGCCTCAGCCAGCGTGCCAGTTCCCAGAATTCCGATTCGCATAAGTTCATTCCTTTGCCGGAGTTGGATGCTGCACAGCTACTGTAGGAAAAGCGATACGCACCATCCGGTGTGTATCGAACTGCGGATCATGGATGGCGGCCATGAGTAGTCACGAAATCCCTTACGATGAATTGCTCGCGGACTGTCGTCTGCGTGCGGTGACGGACTTGTTCATCCACAGGTGGGATCCCGTGATTCTGGCGGCACTTCGCCTGGGGCCGCGCCGCCGACGAGAGCTGCACCTTGCGATCCGCGTCATAAGCGACAAGGGCCTCACGGAGACGCTTCGTCGTCTACTTAATAACGGCCTGATTGATCGTCATGTCTTTGCGCAAGCTCCGCCTCGAGTCGAGTACGGCCTGACGCCGCTGGGGCAAAGCCTCGTCGTCGGGCCGATGCAAGCGCTGGGAAACTGGGCCCTTGAGCATGGTGATGAACTGCTTGATGCCCAAGAACGTGCCGAGGCTGACAGCAAACTTTAACCATTGAGTTCAACTTTAGGGTTGTCGGATTTCCGCAGAATATGGCTCCAGACAACACCGGCAGAGAAGAGGCTGTGCAGTGTCCGAGATCGTGATCGTTCGGCACGGCGAGACGGACTGGAGTCGTAGCGGCCGTCACACAGGTAACACCGACATAGCGCTCAATCCCGAGGGGGAGCGGCAGGCCGAGCGACTGCAGTCGGCGCTGGCCGGCCGCAGTTTCGCCCTCGTGCTGTGCAGCCCCCGCCGTCGCGCCCGACGCACGGCGGAGCTGGCGGGAATCGCCGGCGTAGAGATCGACGCGAACCTCGTTGAGTGGGACTACGGCTACTACGAGGGCCGCACCACGCGTGACATCGGTGCGGAGCTTGGTCGGCCCTGGTCACTGTGGGAGGACGGGGTTCCGGGCGGTGAGACGCTCGACGGGGTGGCCGCGCGGACGGCGGCAGTGCTCGACCGAGCCTGCCCCATCCTGGCCACCGGCGCGGACGTGGCCTTGATCGCCCACGGTCACATGCTTCGTGTACTCGCCGCCGGTTGGCTCGGGCTTCCGCCGGCGGCAGGCGCGTTGTTTGTGCTGTCCGCCGGATCGCTCGGCACTCTCGGTTTCGAGCACGGCCGCCCCGTGCTCAGCAGCTGGAACACCCTCGCGATGTAACCTTGGCCCGTGACCGTTTCCCGGGCAGCCACCGTCTCCTTGCCTGGTGACCGGCTCGGAAGCCGCCGCGGGGTCGTGACCGGAATGTTGGGGTTGCTGCTGGTCGCCGCGAATCTGCGTCCCAGCCTGACGGGGGTAGGTCCATTACTCGGCAGGGTCACGGCCGACCTGGGGCTCAATTCGGCCGCCGCGGGGTTGCTGAGTGCGGTCCCTCTGCTGGCGTTCGCTGCGTTTTCACCGCTGGCTCCGGGGCTAGCGCGCCGGCTCGGCATGGAGCGCACCTTGGTGGCGGCGCTGTTCGTGCTCGCGACCGGCATCGCGTTACGCTCCATGCCGACAGCGACGGCGCTGTTCGCCGGCACGGCAGTGCTTGGTGCCGCGATCGCCATCGGCAACGTGCTGTTACCCGCGCTCATCAAGCGGGATTTCGCCACCAGCGTGGGGCCCGCGACTAGCGCGTACGTCGTCGTCATGGGCTCGATCGCTGCCGTGGGCGCCGGCGTCGTCGTGCCGATCAGCGACTGGGCTCCCGGTGGTTGGCGTACGGCGCTCGGCTGCTGGCTCGTGCCGGCGCTATGCGCGGCCGCCTTTCTGTTGCCGCGGGCGGCTCGGCCGCTGCCGGCCAACGAGCTCGCGCCGAGGCGCGTCACCTCGCTACCGTGGCGGCTGCCGCTGGCGTGGGCGGTGACGGCCTTCATAGGGCTGCAGTCGCTCGGCTTCTATGTGGCCATCGCCTGGCTGCCGAGCGTGCTTCGCGATCACGGGGTGGGGTCCGCTGCGGCCGGATGGTTATTGTTTTGCTTTCAGACGGTGGGGATGCTCGCTGGCCTGATTCTCCCGGTTCTGATCCGGCGTGCCACCGATCAGCGCTTGCTCGCCGTCGGGGCCTCACTGGTGTCGTTACTGGGCTATCTCTGCCTGCTGTGGGTGCCACAATGGTCACTCGCGTGCAGCGTGATAGCAGGTCTGGGAAGCGGCGCCAGCCTTATTCTGGCGCTGTCGTTCATGAGTCTCCGCGCGCCCGACGCGGCCTCAGCGGCGTCGCTGTCTGCCATGGCGCAATCCGTGGGCTACTTGCTCGCGGCGTGCGGACCGGCGGCCTTCGGTCTGCTGCACTCGGTGACATCCGGCTGGCAGATACCGATCATGCTGGTGTGCGCCGCGGCGGTGTTGCAGGCCGCGGCGGGGTTCTTCGCCGGTCGCGGCAGGCTCCCGGCCGTCAACGACGCCGTATTGACCCGCGGATGAATGCCGCCTGGCCCGCGTGCTGCAGATCGTCGGAGACGACGCTGATCAGCCGCACCCCGAGCGTCACCGGGGGGTCCCACCGCTCGTCCACGATGCGGGCGAGATCGGGGTCTCCGAGCCCCCGCACATAGCGAATCGTCTGCTCGTGCACCGCGTCGTAGTAGCCGGTCAGCAGCTGCGGCGAGCCGACCCGGACAGCGGCCACGTCGGCGCCGCTGTGCCCGTAGCCGGTGTCATCTGCCGGGAACGGCAGGTCGAATTTCTCCCGCCATCCCCGCGCCACCCACACTTGTTCGATTTCCGCCGCGTCGGCGAGGTGGTCGTCCTGTATCCGGGTCAGGTGCCACACCAACCAGGCGATGGAATTGGCGTCGGGATCGAGCCGGAGTGACAGCTCCTCAGCGGTGAGGTCGCGTGTCACCGCATGCACCGTCTCGCGGATCCGGCCGAAGGCGTCAATGAGTAGTTCGCTGCTGGCCATGCCGGTAACCCTAAGCCCTGTCCCGGCAATTCGCGAGCAGCTGCCGGTAGAGCGCAATAGACTTTGCGATGTGGCCGACGGTCAGCCGCCGGGTAGCCAAGTTTCCGGCCGTAAGGTTGCCAGGGCGGCCACTGCAGGACGTTGGCAGAGGTCGCAGGCTGTCCTTGGCGCTAAGCCTTCCCGCCGCTAGCCCGATTCGGCCGCCGCTCCTCCCAGCGCCGCATCATGTCCGCCGTCTCGCGCTCCAGGAAGTTCAGTAAGCCGACCGACTCGGCCAGGCGCTTGCCAGCCGCAGACCCCGTCCCGACTGCGGTTACGCCGGTTTCGAGGTCCAGCTTCCAGCTAGCTAGCAGTGCTTCGCGATGGCGGATGGCGCGCGCCCAGCTGTCGCCA
>DATATO010000248.1:0-6386 GCA_036268755.1 Mycobacteriales bacterium
CCCTTGTTGTTTAGTCGGTCAAAGGTAGTCGGTTGATGGCATGGTCGCCGGTGGCCCACAGGTACTGCGTGGCATAAGCGCGCCACGGCCGCCAGGCCTCGGCGTGCGCTATGAGCCCGGCCCCGGCGGGGAGGCCCAGCGCGCTCGTCGCCGCGCGAACGCCCAAGTCAGTCGGGACGAAGGCGTCGGGATCGCCCAGCGCGCGCATCGCGATCGTCTCGACGGTCCACGGCCCCACTCCGGGCAGCGCGCTCAGTTGTTCCCGGGCGCGCTGCCAATCGCTGCCGGCGCCGAGATCCAATTCGTCAGCGGCCAACGCGGTGGCAAGGCCGATCAGTGTTCGCCGGCGAGTCTTCGGCATGGCGAGCGTCTCCGGGTCCAGCATGGCAAGCGCGGCCGGTTCCGGGAACAGGTGAGTCAGGCCTCCCCCGGTGTCGGTTATCCGTTCGCCGTGCTCGGCCACCAGCCTGCCCGCATGGGTGCGGGCCGCCGCGGTAGACACCTGTTGCCCGAGCACCGCACGGATCGCGAACTCGGCGGAGTCGGCCGAACGGGGCACCCGCCGGCCCGGGTTCTTTGCCACCAATGGCGCAAGCGTCGGGTCGGCACTCAGCAGTTCGTCGACCGCGACCGGGTCGGCATCCAGGTCGAGCAACCAGCGACACCGGCTGATAGCCGTGGAAAGGTCGCGCAGATCGGACAGCGTCAGCTGGCAGTCGATGTGGTCCGGTGCCGGGCGCAGCGCAATCACCGCCGGACCGTGCGCTAGGCGGATCGTCCGGCGGTAGGCGCCGTGTCGCCACTCCTCCACACCGGGTATTCCGGTCGCCACGAGGTGTCCGAACAGGTTGTCCAAACACAGCGGCGTCCGAAACGGCAAGCGCACCGAGAGAGCCGTCATCGGATTTCCGGTAGCGGCGGCGTCGTGGTTCGCGCCCGACGCCGAGCCGGACTTGCCATTGGGCGCACGGAGCCGAAGCTCGGTCGGCGATAGCGCAAATACCTCGCGCACGGTGTCGTTGAACGCGCGGACGCTGGCGAATCCCGCGGCAAAGGCAACGTCGGCCATCGACAACGCGGTTGTCTCGATCAGCAGTCGGGCGGTCTGGGCGCGCTGTGCCCTGGCGATCGCCAGCGGGCCCGCGCCCAGTTCGGCCTGGAGCTGTCGCTGGATCTGCCGGACGCTGTATCCCAACCGCCCGGCTAGGCCGGGGACGCCGTCCCGGTCCACGACACCGTCGGCGATCAGCCGCATCGCCCTGGCCACCAGGTCGGCCCGTTCGTTCCACTGCGGCGACCCCGGGCTGGCGTCCGGCCGGCAGCGCTTGCAGGCCTGGAATCCCGCCTGCTGTGCGGCCGCGGCGCTCGGATAGAACCGCATGTTCGTGACCTTGGGCGGTACCACCGGGCAGCTCGGCCGGCAGTAGATGCCGGTAGTGATCACCGCCGTGAAAAACCAGCCGTCGAACCGGGCGTCCTTGGACTGGACGGCCCGCACACAGCGTTCGAAATCTTCATGCATAGGCATAGTCTTACCTACGCCAAAACATAGACCTAGCGAAAATGCGACAGTACCGGCGATTCAAGGATGGCGTCGCAAAATGGCTATGTTACCTCAGTGTTCGGGTCGCCGCTGTTTCGGCCCGTTCAGCTCGACTTTGCCTAGCGATAGTTAGTTTTCGTCATATTCCGTGAACGGGACGGCGTTCTCCAGCGCCAGTCGCCTCCAGGCTACATACGGAGCCGGGTCGACACCTTCGAGTAGTTCTCGACCGATCTGAGTACCGTCCTCGGCATAATCCATGCGCACGACAGCCGATTCATCGAACATCCAGTAGTCCTGCGACGGCAGACCGGGATCGGCCCGATCGGTGAGGTCAAGGATGCGAATATCCTCACCCGCCGCAGCATTGTGGCGGTATGCGGCGAATTCGTAGCGCAGGTAATCAGTTAGCGGCCTGCGCAACACATGAACCCGCCCAATCCACCGCCCAGTGCTACGAAATTGGCGGATCCGGCTCACCCATTCGTCACCCGACATATCAAGCTTTCCCGTGGCGAGGAACGTCGCGAGTTCTCCCCGCTCACTCTCCACCTGGTAGACGGGCAGGGTTTCTAACCTGAAGGCCTCCCGCTGAAACGAATCGAAGAAATCAGTCCATGCTCTGCCCTCTAATTTCATACCGCCATACTGCCATTCCGAACCTGCCGTCCGCCGATTTACTGTCTGCGCATCAGCAAATGACCCCGGCGGTATCGCTCGTCCTCGCGGGGTTTACGCAACATCCGACCGACTTCGACGAACTCGACATCGCGCGCCAGCCCGGCGAGGTCGTCGATCGGCCACCGGTAAGCCGGCGCCACTTTGTGATCAAACGCCGCCACCGCGCCGTCCTCAGACTCGAAGAAGGCAAGCAGGAGGTATCCGCCTGAGGTCAGCACCCGGCGGAACTCCGTGAAGTACTTCGGCAGCTCCTCCGGTGGGGTATGGATGATGGAATACCAGGAGACGATGCCGTCTAGCTCGCCGTCGGTCAGGTCCAGAGCATCCATCGAACCGACTTCGAAAGGCAGATCTGGATGGGCCTTGCGGGCAAGATCGATCATCACCGGCGAAAGATCGACACCGAAGGCGTCTAGCCCAAGGCCCCGCAGGTGCGCAGTCACATGTCCGGGGCCACATCCAAGCTCGGCGACTAACCCGTCGCCGGCCGTTCGCACGGAGTCGGCGAACGCGCCAAGCATCGCGCGATCTAACGGTAGGCGGTCGAGGTCGCCTCGGGCGAAATCGGCGTAGCGAACGGCTATGGCGTCATAGGCTTCCGCTGTCGCACTGAAGTAGGAGGGCGTTTCGGTCACAACAGACGACCCTAGCCAGGCAGTTGAAGTACAGCAGCAGGTCCCCTCATCGAGACGACGTCGGCGTGCTGGATGAGGGAGGTGTCCTGCTGCTCGCTTGCGTCCGGGGAGTGGATGTGGAAACATAGCTCCTGATTGACTGATCAATCAGGAGCGCGATGCGATGGACCTTGTCGAAACGTCACGGCAGGACCGGCTCATCGATGCCGCGCTGGAGTTGTTCGCCGGACGCGGCGTGGACGCGGCGAGCATCAAAGAGATCGGTCGCGCGGCGGGCGCCGCTCCGGGCCTGATCTATCACTACTTCGACAGCAAGGAAGCATTGCTGGCGGCCGCGATAGAGCGACACGGGTTCCTGCCCGAGCTGCGTTGTATGCTCGCGATCCCTCCGCAATCTCCGGCCGCCGAGGTGCTGCCCCAGGTCGCCCGAGGCCTCTACGACCTGCTGACCGAGCGAGCGAATCTGCTGCGGGTGGTGATGGCGCGATCCCAAACCCACCCGGAAATGCGTCAACGGATGGAGGCACTGACCACCGAGGCGCAGGCCCTGCTCGCCGGATACCTCAACAGCCGGGTCGAGGCGATGGAGCTTCGGCCTCATGCCTGCGACGCGACCGCCCGCATGCTGCTCTACACCGTGGTGATGTGGCGACTCGCCGACGCGCCCGTCGCCCAACTCGACGAGGCGGTCGCCGTGCTCCTGGACGGCTTGACGGCCAACCCTTCCGCCCCAGTGCCGTCCGTCGGCATCGGAAACCGAGCCGATGGCGCCGGCCGCAAACGCCCGTCGATGCCCACTGCCGCAACCATGGACCCGAAGAGAAACCGATGACGTCCATCACCCGTGGCCTATTGGTGGCTGCCACCGTGGTCGGTGGCTTGTTCGGTTCCCTGCTGGACCGAGCTCTGGTCGCCACCCCCGCATGGCGCCACATCGGCGCGCAAACGTGGGCCGACTACAGCCGACATGCAGATCTCGGCCCCGGCAACGTCGTCTACCCGGTCGGCGGGGCGCTGCTATGGGCACTGATTTTCGCCGCCGCCGTGTCCTACCGACTCGATCGCGCCGCCCCGCGCGCGGCCGGACCACCGATCTATCTCGCTGCACTGTCCGCGATCGGCGCGATCGCCGCCACGATCATCGCCGCACCCATCATGCAGAGCGTCGGTGACCTCGGAAACGACCCTGCGGCCCTGCATTCCGCCTTCGACCGATTCACTCTCTGGGGCATCTACGTCCGCGGCGCGTTCTTCACCTCAAGCTTCATATCCACCGTCTGGGCCCTCACTGTGGTCTCCCGCAATACGGCCCCCGCTCAGAATGGGACAACCCGACGGCTTCCCTAAAACCCCAGCAAACCCGGCCCGGATCCGGCTCCACGGTCTCGAGAATCCAATCGGCGCCGCGTGATCAGGATCACTTAAAGCTAAAATTGTCTTTCCTCATTGCGCCTCTGCCCTGGCTGTTACCGTCAATTTCGAAATTGCACCATTCCACATGGTTCATATGAACATTCCTTTGTGTTTCGGTTCCATCGACTTTATAGGAGATTGAATGCTGTTCTCCGGCCTCAAGAAGGTCGCAGTGGGTGCCGTGGTGACTCTTGCCACGGCAGGAGCGTTGACGCTATCCACCTCCCCTGCTAACGCACTACCTCCGGGACATCCGACCGGTTTCAATGGTCAGCAAGTCGATCTGTGCCTCCCGAGTAATCCCTCGTTTACAGGCGGCTCGGCTCGGATCCAGGGCCTGAACCAAGACGGTCAGGTTAAGTCCGTTGAGGGGATCAAGCTGGGCCCAAACTGCACACCCGTGAGAAATCAGTGGTGGTGGAAGGGTGGAGTAACAGTTGACTGGAACGTCCCGCAGGGTCGCAAGCAGACCGTATGTGACGTCCCGGTGGATCAGAAGAGCAATCACTTCGCCTGCTACTACTAAAGACAGAGTCTTACCCTCGTGTAGGTGTCGTTGTTTTGGTATTTCCGGGAAATTGTCATGCGATTCGTGACAATTTTCCGGAAATTGCTGCTCTTGGAAATCTGCCCGAATGGGTAACGTCTAGATTATTTCCTGAATGCCCCGGAGCAGTAAGAAGGCCTCCCGGCGACCTCTCGGATGTGCCCTAACGAATCGGCCCGGCGCCTGAGGCGAGCCAGGCGCTAGCCTTACCCCTCGACGCGATTTAAGAGGGACGGGTATGCGGCAGATTGAACATGTCATCGTGCTGGTGCTGGAGAACCGGTCGTTCGACCACATGCTGGGGTTCCTTCCGCACCCGGACCCGCGGTTCGACGGCCTGCTCGATGGCGGGCGGCACGAGAACCCGGGCTGGCAGGGCGGACCGGCGGTCGCTGCGAGCCCGACGGCGAAGCCGGTCATTCCCGCCGGCCCCGACCATTCCCACGACGGGGTGATGGAACAGCTCGCGATCCGTGGTATCGGTTCGGCGCGCAGACCGACCAACCAGGGTTTCGTTACCGGCTATGAGCGCACGTGCCGCGGCCTGGCCTCGCCGGCGTTCGGCGGTCTGCTCGGTCCGGTGCTGAACTGGTGGAACCGACGGAAGGCAGCCGGCAAGTCACACGCTCGGGGCCGCGGCCCGCTGGTGATGGCCTGTCAGCCGCCCGAGAACGTACCGGTGCTCGCCACCCTGGCACGCGAATTCGCCGCGTGTACCCGCTGGTTCTGTTCCGTGCCTGGGGAAACCTGGCCCAACCGGAACTTCTTTCATGCCGCGACCTCCGACGGCGAAACCGACATCGAGCTGCGCCCCTACACCAACCGCACGATCTTCGAGCGGTTGGAAGATCACGGCCTGGACTGGCACATCTATCACGACGACACCCCTCAGGTGTGGGCCTTTCCTCGGCTTTGGGATACGCCGGAGCGCCACGCCAGATGGTTCGGCCTTGATCAGTTCGTCCGCCATGTCAAGGACGGGCGACTTCCCGCGTATTCGTTCCTGGAGCCCAACCATCGGCCACCGCTGCATACGCCAGATTATGCCCCCGTCGTCGGGGCACCCAGCATCAGTAACAGCCAGCATCCCGAGAACAACCTGATCGCGGACTCCCACTACGACCGCTTCGTGTCGGGCGACAGAGAGAGCACCGATTTCGCCCGCGCCGAAACCCTGATCGCCGACATCTACGAGGCGCTGCGCTCCCGCCCGGAGGTGTTCGAGCGATCGCTGTTCGTCATCACGTATGACGAGCACGGGGGCTTCTACGACCACGTTCCACCCCCCATGGGGGTTCCGAGCCCGGGAGATTCGTCCGGTTGGCTGGCTCGCCTGATCGACGGCCTGCTGCACCGGAAGTCCGAGGCCTTCGATTTCACCCTGCTCGGTCCGCGAGTGCCCGCGGTTGTGGTCTCTCCCCACATCCGCGCCGGGACGGTCGACGATACGGTGCGCGATCACGCGAGCGTTCCCGCTATGCTGCGAGCCGTGTTCATGCCGGATGCGCCGCCTCTTACCCGCAGGGACGCCTGGTCGCCGCCATTCCATGACGTGGCCGGCCTCGAC
>DATATO010000249.1:0-3982 GCA_036268755.1 Mycobacteriales bacterium
CGCGTCTGCCATTCCGCCACTTGCCCTGACGCCGAGGAAGCCTAGCATGATCGATACTGTGCACTCGGGTCAGCTACTGTGCAGCTCATACAGTATCGAACCCAATGTGGACACGACTGATTGGGGACCACCTGCCTCATCTGTCTTAATCTGTAGCGGATAAACAGTGCACCATGGCTGACAACGCCGATACGATCGTTCGGTAGCCGATGACAGGAGGAACCGTGGGCGTTCTGCAACGCTTTGAAAAGAGGTTGGAAAACCTCGTGGAAGGGGCGTTCGCGAGGGTCTTCAAGGGCGTAGTCCACCCCGTTGAAATCGCGAGTGCGATGCAACGGGAAGCCGACGCCCACAAGTCCATCCTCGGCGGCGGCCGCACACTCGTACCCAACCGGTACATCATCGACCTGAGTCCTCCGGACCATGATCGGCTTGCTCAGTACGCCGCGCCCCTCGCGCAGGAGCTGGCGCAGACACAAGCAGAGTTCATCGGTGAGCAGGGCTGGATGGTGTACGGCGACGTCATCGTCGAGATTGAGCGTGGAGACGGCCTAGATACCGGCATGTTTCGGATTGCGGCCGAGGTCTACACCGGCGGCATGGAAGAGGCCGGCGGCGACTGGCAGCAGGGTTACGGCGAGCAGTCGGCGCCGACGACCGGCGCAGGCGACGCATACGCTCAGAATCAGTATCCCGCCGAGGGCTACGGCGACCAGGGATACGGCGGCTACGGCGCTCCTCCCGTCTCGGGTGCCGGACCCGCCCCCGCTATGGGCGCCGACCCCTACGGTGGCGGCGCGCAGTACGACCAGGGCTACGGCGCCCCGGCAAGCGGCGCCCCAATGGGGCATCGCCAAGCCCGCCTGATCGCGGCCGACGGTCGGCAGTTCGCGGTCGCGGTGGGTTCCACCGTGATTGGCCGCGGCGAGGGTTCTCAGGTGCGACTCACCGATGTGGGTATTTCACGGCAGCACGCACGGCTCGAATTCGACGGCGGACGGGTGGTCTTGACCGACCTGGGCTCCACAAACGGCACGACCGTCAACGGCGCGCGGGTGAACGCTGCCACGCTGCAGCATGGAGATGTGGTTCAGTTAGGCACCACAACGTTGACGTTCAGACTGGATGGCTGATGAATGCCTGATGCCATTGTTCTCGCCGTAGCCCGATTCGGATTCCTCGTGCTGCTGTGGGTGTTCGTCTTCGCGGTGGTCGGGGTAATACGGCGAGATATCTTTGGCGCTCGGCAGAGCTCAGTTGTGGCCGTACCGAATGGCGTCAAGTTTCCGACCAGCACCAAGCCGCAGAAGGGCAAACGAGGTAAAACTCCCCGCCATCTTGTGATCCTTGAGGGAGCACTGGCGGGGACCCGCATTCCACTCAAGGAAAGCACTATCACGTTTGGCCGTGCCGAGGATTCCACTGTCGTACTAACAGACGATTATGCCTCGACACGACATGCCCACCTAGCTCCTCGAGGCGGCCAGTGGCTGCTAGAAGACTTAGGTTCCACTAACGGAACCTACCTGGATGGGACTAAAGTGACCGGACCAACACCTGTTTCTATTGGCGCGCCGATTCGCATCGGCCGGACTGTCTTCGAGTTGCGTTCATGAGTTTAACTCTCCATTACGCCGCGCGATCCGATCGAGGTCTGATCCGCGAGGCAAACGAGGACTCCCTGTATGCCGGGCCAAGGCTGCTTGCCGTCGCGGACGGCATGGGGGGTATGGCAGCCGGCGAGGTCGCCAGCAATATCGTCATCGCGTCGCTCGAGCCGCTCGATACGGATGCCTCCTCCCTGGATCTGATCTCCGAGTTTCGCGCCGCCGTTAACCAGGCTAATCAGCAGCTCCGGGACGCGGTCAAGGCCAACAGCGCGCTGGAAGGCATGGGAACCACGCTCACGGCGATGCTGTTTTCCGGGACACGGATCGCGGTGGGCCATGTCGGGGATTCGCGCGCCTACGTCTGGCGAGACAATGAGCTCAGCCAGATCACGCGGGATGACACCTACGTGCAGATGCTCGTGGACGAGGGACGCATCACCGCAGACGAGGCGACCACTCACCCGCAGCGCTCGCTGTTGACCCGCGCTCTGGACGGTCGAGACGTAGAACCCGAGTTTTCGATTCGTGAGGCACAGGCCGGGGACCGTTACCTCCTGTGCAGCGACGGGCTCTCCGGAGTGGTGTCGCCACAGACCATCGCCGACGCGCTCGGAGTCGGAACACCACAAGAGGCCGCCGATCGCCTTATATCGCTCGCGCTGCGAGGCGGGGGGCCGGACAACATCACCTGCGTGGTGGCTGACATCGTCACCGAACCGCTGGGCAGCAACGAACCCATCGTCGCCGGCGCGGCGGCGCACGACCGGGGGCGGACCAACTCGGCCACACCCGACTCGGCCGCGGGACGTGCGGCGCTGGCGCAAAGCGCGGCAGCGGCAAGCATGGTGGATGACCAGGCAACCGACAGCGTCGACGCTGACACCGAGCGACCCGAAGGCAGCGATGGCACCGTCGGTAAGGGCGATCAACCCGATCCACCCCAGACAGAGCGGGATCGGCAACGCCGCCTCACTCGCATCGCCGTCTTCACCGGCATTATCGTGCTTATCCTGCTCGGTGCCGGATATGCCGGATGGCATTACACCCAGCAGCAGTACTACGTGGGCCCGGTGGGCCCGGACAGCCAGGGCGAGAGCCGACACGTGGCGATTCACCGCGGGGTGCCGGGCTCGATCCTCGGTATCGACTTTTCTTCGGTGGTCGAGCGCAGCGACATCCGGCTATCTGACCTGCCTCAGCTGCAGCGACGTGACGTGGAAAACATCGTCACGGCGGACAGCAAGGCAGAGGCGAAGGACATCCTGGCCCGGCTCGACGACCGCCTGCTGCCACCCTGCGATGGGCTTCGAAACGCCAACAAGCAAAACGGCTCTCCGTCTCCGGCACCCACGGACGGCAACGCCACCGCTGCGTCGACCGAGCCTTCCCCAGTTCCCGACGCTAAGCCATCGGTAAATTGTCGGGAAACCGACAATGACTCCCAGGTGGCCAAGTGACTACAGCCGCATCTGCGGCAGCGGCACCTACCAACGCTGGCAGCGAGCGACCGCGACGCCGAAACACGGAGCTACTGCTTCTGCTCATCGTTATCGGCGTGGCAGTCGTACTCACGGCTGCCGTGGACGCGGC
The DNA here is from genome assembly GCA_036268755.1 of Mycobacteriales bacterium. Classification (GTDB taxonomy): domain Bacteria; phylum Actinomycetota; class Actinomycetes; order Mycobacteriales; family QHCE01; genus DATATO01. The sequence continues at coordinate 3,201 of DATATO010000249.1, forward strand.
GCTTCGAAACAGCGTTTCCCTGAGCAGCATGTACCTTCCGCTCAGCACCGGGGTGGCCTATCTCGTGCTTCACGTGGCGATCCGATTCCTCGCCCCTTACGCTGATCCGATCATTTTGCCGTGTGCGGCTCTGATCAACGTTATTGGAATTATCTTCATCTGGCGGCTTTCCCTCGGGGATATAGCAGTGGAGAAACGGCCTGATATGTCGGTCTTTATCGGCCAGGGTTTTCGCCAATTGCTCTGGTTGTTCGCCTCCGTCGGGGTGTTCATCCTGGTGTTGTGGCTGGTCCGCGACCACCGCGTCCTCGCGCGCTTCTCCTATACCGCCGGCCTACTCGGCGTCGTACTAGTGATGCTGCCCGCCATGCTGCCGAGCAGCCTCAGTGAGGTCAACCAGGCCAAAATCTGGGTGCGAATCGGGGGCCAATCCGTCCAACCCGGTGAGTTCGCCAAGCTCGCGTTGTTGATTTTCTTCGCGTCATACTTAGTGGCGAAGCGGGACGTACTCTCGCTGGCGAGCAAACGATTTCTGGGCGTCGACTTCCCGCGCGGTCGAGATCTGGGACCGGTCGTAGCGGCCTGGGTTGCCAGCATGCTCGTCCTCGTATTCGAGCGCGACCTCGGCAGCTCTTTGATGTACTTCGGCATCTTCATCGCCATGCTGTATGTGGCTACCGAGCGAACCAGCTGGCTCGTGATCGGAATGGGGCTCTTTGCGGCCGGGGCCTTCCTGGCGTGGACGATGTTCTCCCACATCCAACTCCGAGTGGACGTCTGGC
>DATATO010000250.1:0-2973 GCA_036268755.1 Mycobacteriales bacterium
GCGGCCAACGTCAGGTCAAGCCAGTCATGCAGGCTGCTCTCGGCCTGGCCGACCAGCACGTCGGCGATCCCGCGGATGCCGCCGGTGGTGTTGTTCAGCTTGTCGTTAAGTGAGTGTCGAGCCAGTTCGATAGCGATCCACCCCGCGGCGCCGACCAGCAGCGCGGAGATTCCGAGGCCGGCCAATGCCCTGCCGCGGCTGCGCGCGGCGGCCAGCGTCAGCAGTGCGCAGAACCCGGTCAGCACCACCACGCCGATGCTCACCCACATACCCCAGGTGGCCAGCGGCCGTAACTGGCCCGGCTGCAACACCTTCGGCGTCGATACCGTCACCGGAACTCGGACCGTCTCGGGCACCTGAACGTTGTAGCTCGTCAACAGCTGCTCGAACGCGGTGTCTTTGAGCATGCCGGCCAGGTCGACGACCCACTGGTCACCCTCGGACTGCGTGTGGGCCCCAGTGAACATCCAGTCGTGCGCCAGCCGGTTTGCATCGGCGAACTGCGCCGGAAAGTCGGGCCCGGCGGTGTACCCGGCCGCGACGGCGTGCACTTGCGCCGAGTCGACGTGGTGGCTCTGCTGGTTGATCAGAACCGTTGCCTTAGTGGCGAGTTCGGCTGCTACCGCGGCCTGCAGAGCCTTATCGCCCGCCGCTTTGCGGGCCATTGCCGTGTAGCCGTTGACCTCGACGACGTGGGTCTGTATCCACACCGTCGGCACGGCAACTGCCAGTGCAACGGTGGCGCACAGCCACAACAGCGCCGTCAGCGCGAATCGCAACGCCGTCCTCCTCGTTCTGGCGGATACCGTGGCAGCGGCACCCTGGATACGAACCTAGCCGCCCTGCGAGCAATAAACCTCGTCACGCCCCGAAGTAGTAGTGCATGGCGGCGGCGGCGTCGTCGTCATTGTTGTTACACAACGAGAAGCTCTGGTCTCCGCCCGCCAGAGTCAACTCAAGCCCCCCGGTCGCCATCGACGACGTTGATGCTCATCTGCCCGCCGATGGGATGCTTCGGATCCGAGGTGGCGGTGATGGCATCGGTAGCGGTGTCGCCAGAGACCGACGTCAGCATGAAATCCACGGTGCCCGTGACCATTGGGCTGGATGTCGAGCCCCTCGTGACCGTGCCAGCTGCCGACGAACGGGTCCAGCCCCGTCACCTCGGCGCTCGTCTGTGGCGTGAAAGCGAAGGCGGCGGCGGCTGCTAGTCCCGCGAGTGTGGTACGTCCGTCCTGCCAAGTGCTGGCACCGGTTACGCGCAGCGCATTTTCATTCACGTCGGTACTTTGGCGGCGATCTGACCGGCGATGTTGACGCCGGCGCCGGATGGGGAGTCGGACAGATAGCTGCATGCGTTGACATCGATGGCGACGTTGTTGGCCACGGTCAGCGCCCGCTGACAGCTGTAGGTCCCCTTGTCATTCCTGAAGCTTCGGGTGGCGCTCAGGGTGCCGCCGGTGTTGTAGACCGGCCCAACGGTGTACACACCCGATGAGCCGGCCGAGGTGAGGGTGAACTGCCGGTCGGCGCAGGCCGGCCAACGTTGGGCGGAGACGGCGAAGAACGCGGTTGCATCGTGGGCGGAGGCGAATAACACTAAGTCCTGACCGACAGTCCGATTCCCTACGGAGTCCGAAAGCGCCTGTCCGCTTAAGGCGCTCCACCCACTGCCGGCATAGGCCGCAGCCTGAATCGGCGTATACATCGGTAGGCAGGCGTTATCCGGCACGTCGACGCTGGAATCGATCATCGCGGTAGCCGTTTCGGTGACGGTCATCCCGATACCGCCCATCGCAGTGTTGATTTGATCGGGGCTGAGCAGCAGCCCGTCTAGGGCACTCTTCGCGACCGGGTTTGGCCCGGGAGGCGGTGCGGGTTGCGTGGTTGGGCCCGAAGGCGGTGCGGGTTGCGCGGTGGGGGTTTGGGATTCGTGCGAGTGTGATCGTGGGAACCAGTCATTGACGACGACCCCGGCCACTACCACGAGGGTCGCGGCAAACCCAACGATAAGAGGCGTCCGGAGTCGAGACTGCACCTTTGGAGCAGGCTGAGGCGGCGGCCGGTCGTCGGATCGGGGTCGCGAGAAAGGCGGCTTGCCGGGTAGGCGTTGTTTGCCCGCCGAGAGGGGTAGATCGGCCGGTTGTTTCCGTTGTTCATCCGTATCGGGCAGGGGTGGCTCGTAGTCGGCGTGAAGCTCCGGTGGATACCACTTGAGATCCGCCGCTTGCCACCATCCGGGCCCCCGCGATACCTCGCTCGGGGGTGGTTGCCGCGATTGTTCATCCGTATGGGGCAGGGGTGGCTCGTAGTCGGCGTGAAGCTGCGGCGGGTACCACTTGAGATCCGCCGCTTGCCACCATCCGGGCCCCTGCGATACCTCACTCATCGTGCGCTCGCTCCAGCCTCGCCACGATCCGATCGGTGCGTGATATTCCTGCTGACACAGGCGTGGTCCTTCACTGAGTTGGTAGCTCTCGAAGGAGCTACGTCCTTCGGCCACTTACGCTTTGGGATTTACGCTCCCTTGCTGATGAACTGGAGCACGGCACCGCCATTGATGCCGATCACGACCACGAGATCAACCCACAGACCCCAGCCACGTGCGATTCCAAAAGTCCCAGCCTTGACACTGAAGAATGTGATGAGGAAGAAGAGGTCTCCGAGCACGACCGCCCCGAGCGCGATCAAATCCAGCGGAACCTTCGGTGCTGGGATGCCTTTGCGCGCCTTGACGAGGAACGCACCCCCGGCCAGCAGGAACACGATGGCGCTGAACACCGCGCTCTCACGCCGCCACGCATTGAAGCTCACGCTGCACGGGACGCCTTGGGGCAGGTCGGGGAGACCGCAGCCGAAGTTTTGCGTGTACCACGGGAAGAAACCGAAGACACAATAAAGCAGAGCAGCCGCCAAAACCATCAATCCACCCGGCATTATCGCGCGCAGGTCGATCCCCGAGCCGCCTGCGCC
>DATATO010000251.1:0-3493 GCA_036268755.1 Mycobacteriales bacterium
GCCGGGGTCCGGTCCGCCGAGGACGGTGAGGCAGCCGCCCAGAGCGGCCGCGATGTGGCCGTCGGGCTGAAGACTCCGATGCCGGCTGTTCCAGCACGACACTAGCCGTAGCGCTTCGATGTCTTGCGGGAAATTCAGGCATTTTGCCCACCCGGCACAACTCTGATCGGCAGATGCCGCTCATTCCCAACAGGTAGTCACGGCCCGGGTATTGGCGATGGCGGCGCGGTCAGCCGAATGGCGGCGGCTTTGCGACACTGGCTTGCGTGTCGACAGAAAACCGCGCGGCCGAACCGGTGGCGCCGGATTCCATGCCTTCCGGCCGCGCCCATATCCCGCTTCTTCTGGTCCTGTTCGTCAGCAGCGGATGCGCTGCGTTGATCTACGAGATCGTCTGGTTTCAGCTGCTGCAACTGGTTGTCGGATCTTCGGCGGTGTCGCTCGGTGTTCTTCTCGGCACTTACATGGGCGGCATGTGCCTTGGCAGCCTGCTGCTGCCCCGCTACATTTCCGCGCGCACGCATCCCCTGCGCGTCTACGCGATCATCGAGGGCGGCATCGGCGTCTGTGGCCTACTCGTGCTGCAGATCGTGCCGGTGCTCGATCACCTCTACGCCGCCGTCGGCGGCAGCGGCCTGTTCGGAATCCTGTTGCGCGCTGTGGTCGCGGCCGTGTGCCTGCTCCCACCGACTCTGTTGTTGGGCGCGTCCCTGCCGGCAATCGCGCGCTACGTCGAATCGTCGCCACGGGGCGTTGCCAAGCTCGGCTATTTCTATGGCGGCAACATCGTCGGCGCGGTGTGCGGGTGTGTGCTGGCGGGGTTTTATCTGCTGCGTGTCTACGACATGGCGACGGGCACCTACGTCGCCGTCGCGATCAACCTGGCTGTCGCGGTTCTCAGCTATCGGCTGTCGACGCGGACCCGTTACGAGCCAACTCCGGCCGCCGATTCGCCCACCCCTGAAGCGTCACCGGCACCCGCGGCTCAGAGCTACGTATACGCAGCCATCGGCTTGTCCGGGTTGACCGCGCTGGGCGCGGAAGTTGTTTGGACACGGCTTCTTTCGATCATGCTCGGAGCCACTGTCTACACCTTCTCGATCATCCTCGCGGTGTTCTTGGCAGGGCTGGGCATCGGTAGCGGCCTGGCGTCTCATTACACCCGGCAGACGAAGAACCCACGCGTCGCGCTCGGCGTCTGCCAACTGCTGCTTGCCGCGGCGATCGCCTGGACCGCCTACACACTGGCGGATGCGCTGCCCAACTGGCCCATCGATCCGCTGCTCGCCAAGAACGCGGTGTTCAATTTTCAAGTCGACATCATGCGTTGCTCGTGGGCGATCTTTCCCCCCGCCTGCCTGTGGGGCGCAAGCTTTCCGTTCGCACTGGCCGCTGCTGCGGAGCGCAGTCAAGATTCCGGAAACCTGGTTGGCCGAGTCTATTTCGCCAACACTGTCGGCGGCGTTATCGGAGCTCTGTCTTTCAGCATCATCCTCATCCCCTGGATCGGCACGCAGAATTGCCAACGCCTGCTGATCGCGCTCGCCGCTCTGTCAGCGCTGACTGTCTTAGCGACCGCCGCGCGATCATTCGGGAAACGCGGAACCGCAGCGACGGTCGCGTCGGTGATCGCCGTCGTCTGGATGATCGCCAACGTCGCACCCGTTCCGTGGCTGGCCATCGCCTACGGCAGGCGCATCATTCTGCAAACCGACCCCGGACGCGCGCTGTATGTCGGCGAAGGCCGCGACTACTCGATAGCGATATCCGAGCCGCCCGACGGTGACCGCTACTTCCACGTCGCGGGGAAAGTGGAGGCGTCCACCGCTCTCGCCGATATGCGTATGCAGCGCATGCTCGGCGACATTCCCGCGCTCTTTCACCAGGACCCCGAATCCATTCTGGTCGTCGGCTTCGGCGCGGGCATCACGGCCGGCACCTTTGTGCTTCAACCCGCGGTAAAAACTATCGGCATCTGCGAGCTCGAGCCGTTGGTTCCGCCCGCCGCTGCCAAATACTTCGCGAAAGAAAATTACGGCATCAAAGACGACCGTCGGACGACCATCCACTACGACGACGCCCGGCACTTCATCCTCACGTCAAAGGAAAAATTCGACATCGTCACCTCGGATCCGATACATCCGTGGGTCAAGGGGACGTCATCGCTGTATTCCAGGCAATACTTCGACCTCGTCAAGCAGCATCTGAAACCCGGCGGCATCGTCACTCAGTGGGTTCCGCTGTACGAGAGTGACATCGCAACCGTAAAGAGCGAGCTCGCAACGTTTTTCGATGTTTTCCCGAACGGCACAGTGTGGGGCAACACCATCAACGGACAAGGCAACGACATCGTGTTGCTGGGCCAGGTCGAACCCTCGCAGCTCAATATCGACGCGCTACAAGATCGCTGGAGTCGTGCCGAGTTCGCGCGCGTCTCGCAATCCATGAACGCGGTGAACTTCCACACGGTGGCCGACGTGCTTGCCACCTACGCCGGTCGGGCATCCGACTTGAAACCCTGGCTCGCCGGCGCCGAGATCAACGAGGACATGAGCATGCGGCTGCAATATCTGGCCGGCATAGGCCTGAATTTCAACGATCCCGGCTCAATCTACGCGGAGATGCTCAAATATCGCCGTTTCCCGCGTGAGCTGTTCACCGGCTCCGAGCAGAGCCTGCGTCTGGTGGAAGGTGAGCTGAGTGCAACGAACCGCTAGAGACTTCGCACTGTTGACCGCCTCATAACCGGCAGCGATTTACGGGCACATGAACGCAATCGGCGGACACCTCCGCCGTGTTGTCGCCTCCGGCGGTGGAGGCAGGTTGTCTCCGCTCCACACGGCAGCATTCGAGCCGTCGTACGAAGTGACAAGGTTGCCCATCTTATAATTCGTGAAGAAAAAGGTGTGACAGAGTTCCAATCCCAGACCACCTGGCCCGGCCCTGTGGGCGGGTCTTTGCGTTGCCCAGGACACCAGTGGTGAGGAGCGAAGGTGTCGTCCGCGTGGGCGACAGCCACCGGGAGCCCCGATCCAGGAATTGCCGAGCCGCCCATGAGTAGCGCCCCGGGCAGCGATCATTTTCAAGCTATGGGTGATATTCACGGCGGCTATCCTTTCGTCATCCTCGAGGCAGAATGTAACGCCGACCGCTCAATAGATAATTAACGCCGGCCCTTCCGAAATGTTCGCGCTCCGGGCAGCTACTTTCCGACGTCCTCGAGGTTGACACCGGTGGTCTCGATGCGGAACAAGTAGGTCACCACGGCGCCGAGCAGGAAGCACGCGACCAGGCCCCACAGCGCAGGCAGGTAAGGCATTGAAGGCATTCATGCAGTCGACCGTTACCACCGGACAGCAGGGCCTCACGGCGCTGGGATACATCCCACTGCCCGCCGACTTCCAGAGCAGGGTAGCGGCCGCCGTCGACGGGATCAGCTGAGATCCGCCTAGCCGCCGCGGGCTTCGACCATCGCCGAGCGGTTGACCTTGGT
>DATATO010000252.1:0-5094 GCA_036268755.1 Mycobacteriales bacterium
ACGTGGTCAGCGGCTGGCTGTCATGGCTTTCCCCACTCGGCTGGGCCCAGCAGGCGCGACCGTTCGACGCCGACAACTGGTGGGTACTCGCACCGATCCTCGGTCTCGCCGGCGCGCTCATCGCGGCGGCGGCCATGCTGAACGCCCACCGGGACGTCGGGACCGGCATGCTGTCCGAGCGCGCCGGACCCGCCTCGGCGGCATGTGGGCTGCTGAGGCCGCTCGGGCTGGCCTGGCGGCTGCAGCGGGGAACTCTGTTGGCGTGGGCCACCGGCATGGCGGTCATCGGGGCGGCGCTAGGCGGCGTGGGCAACGAGCTGGACAGCCTCATTGGCGACAGTGACCGCAGCCGGCACCTCATCGAAAACCTGGGCGGCGGTGGAACCCAGCTGGCGGATGCCTACTCCGCGGCCATGTTCGGGATGTTGGGGATCGCCGTGGCCGGGTATGCGGTGTCGGCGCTGCTGCGGATGCGGTCGGAGGAGACCGGCGGCTGCCTGGAACTGCTGTTGTCGACCTCGGTAAGGCGAACCCGCTGGCTGCTCGGCCATGTGGCGGTCGTGATGTTTGGGGCGCTTGTCCTCCTGACCTGCGCCGGGCTCGGCTTCGCGGTCAGCTACGGGATCGTCACCGATGACCTGACCGGACGGCTGGGGGAGCTGCTGCTAGCGGCCCTGATTCAGCTGCCGGCAGTACTGCCGGTGGTCGGGTGCGCGGCGTTGGCCTTCGGCGTGTTGCCCCGCCTGGTCATCGGGATCTCCTGGACCGTGTTCACCGGATGCTTTGCCATCACAGAGCTGGGGGACGCCCTGGATCTCCCGCGGGGCGTGGTGCAGCTGTCACCCTTCAGTCACGTGCCCGCCGCGCCGGCCGATGACGTGTCCGTACTGCCGTTGGTGGTGCTGACGGCGATTGCCGTCGCGCTCGTCGGTCTCGGGGGAGCGGGCCTGCGGCACCGTGACCTGACGGCGTAGGCGTTCTCTCCCCGCTGCCGTCGACCAATTCGGCAGCAGCGCTAAAACCGAGTGAGACGGCGTCGAATTCGACAATCTATTGCGGTACAGCACAACAAAGGTTTAATTCTTTGATCCTTGAATAAAAATTATCGGAAGTTAGCTTAAGAAAAAATGGTTTAGTTAAGGCACCGACTAAACAGAAAGGTCAAACCCGACAGCTACAGAACGGGAAGCTTTTGGCCCGGTTTGGGGTTAGGGCGGATAGGACTTCGGCTCGGCCGAAGCAGTCGTGTGAGTTGCGCCCCGGAGCTCACCATCGATGGAGCCGCCCATGAGCATGTATTCCCCCTATTCTTCGTTGCGAAGGATGGCGCGATCCGCGCCCGGCCTAGCGGAACAAAAGCTGTCCAAGGCGACGGTTCGCCGAGTTTTGCAATACGCAAAGCCGTATCGACGCCAACTCATCGCAATGTTCGTCGTGCTCGCCGTCGCGGCGGTCGCCTCCGTGGCCACGCCCGTGTTGGCCGGTCGGGCGGTGAACGCTATCTTCGCCAAGCAGGATCGCGACCTCGTGGTGGGGCTCGCCGCCGCGATCGCCGGGCTGGCCCTACTGACGGCCGTGTTATCGATGGCCCAGCGTTGGTACAGCTCCCGCGTGGGAGAGAGCCTTATCCTGGACCTGCGCCGCAAGGTGTTCAGTCATGTGCTCAATGCGCCGATCGCATTCTCCACCCGAACCCAGACCGGCGCTTTGATCTCGCGACTGAACAACGACGTCATCGGCGCCCAACGCGCCTTCACCGGGACGCTGTCCGGAGTGGGCTCCAACGCTATCTCGCTCATCGTGACGGTCGGCGTCATGGCGAGCCTAAGCTGGCAGATCACCGTGCTGTCGCTGATTCTGGTGCCCGTGTTCGTGTTACCCGCCAAATGGTTCGGCCGCAAGCTGCAGGCGATTACCCGGGAACAGCTGCAGCTCAACGCTTCTATGAACACCACCATGACCGAACGGTTTAATGTCTCAGGCGCCATGCTGGTGAAACTGTTCGGTCGGGTTGATGAGGAGAACGCCTCGTTCGCGGACCGGGCCGGTCGGGTCCGAGATATCGGCGTGCAGTCGGCCATGTATAGCCAGATGTTTTTCATCGCGTTGACGCTGGTCGCGGCCCTGGCGCAGGCCCTGGTCTATGGGCTCGGCGGCTGGTTGGCCTTCGCCGGCCAGCTGAACGCCGGAACCGTGGTCACCCTGGCGTTGCTGCTCGCGCAGCTGTACGGCCCGCTCACGGCGCTGTCGAATGTGCGAGTGGACGTGATGGGCGCGTTGGTCTCCTTCGAGCGGGTTTTCGAGGTGCTCGACCTACCCCCGATGGTCACCGACAAGCCGGGCGCCGAACGGCTGCCACCCGGCGCCCGCCGCGTCGAGTTCGACGACGTGCACTTCTCATATCCGACCGCGGAGGAGGTGTCGCTGGCGTCGCTGGAGGACGTGGCCGTGCTGGACCACAGCGTTAGCGAGCCCGTCTTGCGCGGAGTCAGTTTCGTGGCCGAACCCGGCCAGATGATTGCCCTCGTCGGTCCGTCCGGGGCAGGAAAGACAACGATTTCCCAGCTCGTGCCCCGGCTGTATGACGTGACTGCCGGCGCAGTCAGGCTGGAAGGCATCGACGTTCGAGACGTCACGCAGGAGTCGCTGCGCGGCAGCATCGGTGTGGTGGCGCAGGATCCGCACATGTTCCACGACACCATCGAGGCCAATCTTCGGTACGCCGATCCGGACGCTACTAGCGAACAGATCTGGGAGGCGCTGCGCCGCGCGCAGATCGCTGACATGGTGCGGGCGCTGCCGGATAAGCTATCGACGCTGGTGGGGGAGCGTGGCTACCGGCTGTCAGGTGGCGAGAAGCAGCGGATGGCGATCGCGCGCCTGTTGCTCAAGGCGCCGTCGATCGTGATCCTGGATGAGGCCACCTCACACCTGGACTCGGAGTCGGAGCTCGCCGTGCAGCGGGCGCTACAGGAGGCGCTGGCCGACCGCACGGCGCTGGTGATCGCGCACCGACTGTCGACCATCCGCGACGCGGATCAGATCCTGGTCGTCGAGTGTGGCCGGATAGCGCAGCGTGGCACTCATGAGGAGCTGTTGGAACAGGGCGGCCTGTACACCGAGCTGTACGCGGCCCAGTTTGCCAGCACCGCCGTGGGCTAACCAGGCTCTTCGATTACCCCGCCGAGGCAATTGAAGTGCCGTAAAGTTCTCGTCGTGACGCCCCCGACCGATCTGCCTGAGCCTCCCGAAGCGTGGCATGCGCAACGGCCGGCCGCTATGTTTATCCATCCGGTTCCCAATCAACAGTCGGGTGACGATGCCCGCTTTGCTTACAACCGCGTCGAATTCTTGGCTAAACAGGACGGCGTCCCGCTGCGACTAGATCCCAGCACGGTCTTATGGTTACCGGACCGCGCCAGGTACGTTCTGTCCGATAGCAATCATGAGTTGACAGAAGCTTTCGGTTTTCGGCCGGTCCGTGCCGTCGCGGCCACCACCGCCCAAGGCCGGACCGTGATCCTCACCCACGGCGATGACCCCGAAACCGATGGCCGCGTCGACTACTTTCGATCCGATGGAAGCTGGCGGCAAGAGAACGACGCAGGGCTGGTCGCCGAGCTAACGGAGCTCACGTTGCCGTACCCGTCGAGGCTTGCCGATCCGACTCCGCAGCCACTGCACGACCTCGACGACAGACTGCATGCGCTGCCGCCGGGCCCGAATCCGGAGGGGGAGCAGCTGCCCCTGGAGGTGCTTGAGGCCTTCCAATGGGAGTTCTGGCCGAGCGCGGAGAGCCGCCCGCAGGCCTTCTACGATCTGAACCCACGCCACGCCAATAGTAGAATCGATAGCCTGGTCAGTTACGCGACCGTCGCGCAGGCCACGGCGTCGCAGTTGAGAAAGGGCGCCGCGGCGGCCTTGGTGGGGTCCGGCTTGGCCTATGCCTGGCCATCCAGCGGCTGGATGACGCTGGCCGGCGGCGCCGCGACGGCAAGCTGGTTAGCCGTAAGAAACTACCTGGACGCCCGCGCGGCCGGCCGAGAAATCGACGAGTTCAGGGACTCCGCTTTGTCCCCCCGTACCCCAAGAGCGCGGCCGCCTGAGCCTCCTCCGAGACAGGGCCCTCCCCGTCAGTGAGGGTGTTCGGCATCCGTTAACAGGTGCTCGTTCGGCTATCCCCGCAGGCTGCGCAGCACGTAGGGCAGGATGCCGCCGTGGCGGAAGTAATCGGCCTCGCCCGGGGTGTCAATTCGCAGCACGGCGTCGAATTGGGTCGTCTTACCGCCCTCGGCTGTCGCCTTGACGCGAACCGTGGGCGGGGTTGTGCCCTCGTTCAGCTCGGTAACACCGGTGACGGCGAAGGTCTCGCTGCCGGTGAGCCCGAGCGAGTCGGCGTTCTCACCCGCCGGGAACTGCAGTGGCAGCACGCCCATGCCAATCAGGTTGGATCGGTGAATCCGCTCGAACGACTCGGCGATCACGGCGCGAATGCCGAGCAGCGCGGTGCCCTTGGCGGCCCAGTCACGCGAGGATCCGGAACCATATTCCTTCCCGGCGAGCACCACCAACGGTGTCTCCGTCTCGGCATAGGCCATCGCGGCGTCGTAGATGGTGCTGTTCTCGCCGGAGAGCCAGTTACGGGTGAACCCGCCCTGCGGCAGCGCCTTGCCGTCGTCGCCGGCGAGCAGGTTGTGCAACCGAATGTTGCCGAAGGTGCCGCGGACCATGACCTCGTGGTTGCCGCGGCGAGAACCGTAGGAGTTGAAGTCCCGACGATCGACGCCGTGCTCGACCAGGTAGCGGCCGGCCGGTGAGTCGGCCTTGATGGACCCAGCGGGGGAAATATGGTCGGTAGTTACCGAGCCGCCGAGCTTGACCAGCACCCGCGCCCCGTTGATGTCGGTCACGGGCGTGGGCTCGGCCGGCATGCCGTCGAAGTACGGCGGCTTGCGGACGTAGGTCGAGTCATTCGCCCACTCGAACCGGTCGCCGCTGGGTGTGGGGAGCTCGCGCCATCGGTCGTCGCCTGCGAACACGTCGGCGTAACCGTCGGTGTACATCTGCGGCGTCACCGACTCCGAGATCACCCGC
>DATATO010000253.1:0-10557 GCA_036268755.1 Mycobacteriales bacterium
CGCCCGGTTGACAAACAACGCCAGCTCGTAGTGCAGGGTGCCCACGAGCACAACCTGCACAACATTGACGTGGCCTTCCCGTTGGGGTGTTTCATAGCGGTGACCGGCGTCTCGGGGTCCGGCAAATCCACCCTGGTCAACGACATCCTGTATGCCGTGCTGGCCAACTCGGTCAATAAGTCCCGGATGGTTCCCGGTCGCCACAAGCGGGTAACCGGGCTCGATCAGATCGACAAGGTCGTCGGGGTGGATCAGTCGCCTATCGGGCGCACGCCTCGATCCAACCCGGCCACCTACACCGGCGTCTTTGACCGGGTCCGGAAGTTATTCGCCGATACGGTCGAGGCCAAGGTGCGCGGCTACAGCCAGGGCCGGTTCTCGTTCAACATCAAGGGCGGCCGTTGCGAGGCCTGCGCCGGCGACGGCACGATCAAGATCGAGATGAACTTCCTGCCGGACGTGTATGTGCCCTGCGAGGTTTGCAAGGGCGCCCGCTACAACCGGGAGACACTGGAGGTTCACTACAAGGGCAAGACCATCGCCGAGGTGCTGGACATGCCGATCGAACAGGCGGCGGAGTTCTTCGAGGCCGTGCCGGCTATTCACCGGTATCTTCAGACCCTCGTCGACGTCGGCTTGGGCTATGTCCGGCTGGGCCAGAGCGCGCCCACGCTGTCCGGTGGCGAGGCCCAGCGAGTCAAGCTTGCGACCGAGTTGCAGAAGCGGTCCACCGGCCGCACCATCTACGTGTTGGACGAGCCGACGACCGGCCTGCACTTCGAGGACATTCGCAAGCTGCTCGGGGTGCTGGATCGGCTAGTGGCGGCCGGTAACACCGTCGTTGTGGTGGAACACAACCTGGATGTGATCAAGACGGTGGACTGGATCATCGACATGGGGCCCGAGGGTGGCAATGGCGGCGGCGTAGTCGTCGCGGAGGGCACACCCGAGCAGGTCGCGAACTCTGCGGCCAGCCACACCGGTGCCTTCCTGCGTCCCCTGCTGGCACGGGCTTAGCCACCGGCACCGCGTGCCTTGGATACCAGGGTGATGTCGACGAGTAACAATAGGACTATGGTGCTCGATACACCAGGCACGAGTGGTCACGATCGAGGATGACATGACCGGGTTGTGTGCCTTGGATAACGTAGGAGGCAGGAAGATGAGCGAGCCTATGGCGGTCACCGAACCGCAGCCGGGTCAGGCAGTTTCTCGTCGTGGTGCCATCTGCACCGCCGCAGGCGCGTGCGCGGGTATCGGCGCCCTTGGCTTACTGCTGTCGGCGTGCGGCTCCGACAACAGCGGTGGCAGCAGCGATGCCAGCTCGGCCTCACCACCACCCAGTAGTGGCTCCACGTTGGCCAAAGTTTCCGACGTTCCGGTGGGTGGTGGCAAACTGGTCACGGCGCCGGGCGGCATGCGGGTCATGCTCACCCAGCCGACGCAGGGGGTGTTCAAGGCCTTCGACGCACGTTGCACTCACCAGGGCACGATCGTTGATCCGCCGCAGAAAGGCATCATGACCTGTCCGAATCACGGCTCCCAGTTCGCGACGGCCGATGGTTCGGTGCGGCGCGGGCCGGCCACGGCGCCCCTGGACACGGTCGCCGTTCAGGTCAAGGGTGACAGCATCGTCACGGTGTAGGTAGCGAGGACTCAATCGGCGCGTGTCCCCTTTGTTGTTGCCGGGTGCTCAGCAGCCGCTTAAGTAGCGGAAATTCGCGATAGGGCTGGCCGTAGGAATCAGACCCCATGTGGCCCTGGCCGGTGGCGACTATCAGCGGCGCACCGAGCGCTTCGGTCGCGGGCCGAGCCTGTTCGTCGGTGCAACCCCAGGGGTCGTTGTCGGAGTTGATGAGGATGATCTCCGTCGCCATTTCGGCGATATGCGCCCAGTCGAAGCTCGGCGGCAGCATGCGGTTTGTTGAGCTATCGTCGCCGATCGGTTGGTAGAACCCCGCGACGAGAATCGCCTGTTTCACCGGCGCCGCGAGGCGTTCCAATAAGTGCAGCGCCAGGGGACAACCCGAGGAATGAGCGATGACGATGGTTTCCTCGTCGATCGCGGGTAGGTTGCGCTCCGCGAAGCCGCGCGTTTCGGTCAGCTCCGGGTTGTCGGTATTCGGCAGCAACGGCCACCACACGGCGTACCCATGGGCCGCAAGATAGGCCTTTGTCGGCGAACCAAAAGTAGTCCGTATCACTGCCTCCCGTCCCATGCAGCAGCAGAGCTGTTTTCATCCGTCCTCCTCTCCGGCCGCTTCATGGAACGCGACTAAGTTGCGAAATGCCGCTGCTCTGAAGCCAGCCGTTACTTCTTAAAGTTGTATGCCTCAGCATGCGTGCCGATAGCTTCCCAAATGATATGGGTTTCCCCAGAGGAGATTCGCTTGCCATAACGGAACACTGCGCGGCCATCTTTCGCCCAGCTCAGCGACCAGAGCTCGGTATTGACGAGCTTATGTATGCGTAGCCGGAGGTTAAAATCCTCGCCTGATTTGAGGTTGGCAACGAATACCGCGAGAGCTTGCCGAAAGGCTTCTCGTTGGTCTGCGTCAAGCTTCTCCCATTGCCTCTGAAATGCGGCGAGGCTTTCGTAGGTTGGCATTAGACTTCCTCGAGCGAGGCCAAGAACTCCTCATCCGAGTTATAGACGGTGCTGTTGCCTTCGATGCGATCCGCCTCTGCCTCGGCAATACGTGCTTGCCAAGTAGGAGCCCAGAACCATGCTTGGTCGGCGGGGATGGATAGTGCCGCTGTCAGCACAATGCGTCCATCCTCCTCAGTCACGATGAACTCGTCGCCTTCTTCGAGATGCATCCGCTCGGTGACCTCACGTGGGATGGTCAGGATGTTCTTCTTGCGAAGGACGGTCTTGTTGACTCGCTCCTTGATACGCATAGGGCTCCCTTGGACGACTTTCGTCCCAGACTACCAGTCGGACAAAGCTGTTGGGCGATGTGGCGATCGGGGAACGAGCCCGACGGCAAACCATATGTCAGTGGCGCCGGATAGGGTTATTTCGTGCCTGATCCCTCTTCTTACCGCCCTGCCTCCGGCAGCATTCCGGAGTCGCCGGGTGTCTATCGCTTCCGAGATTCACACGGTCTCGTTATCTACGTCGGTAAGGCTAAAAATCTCCGCTCCCGGCTGAATTCCTACTTCGCGGACCTGGCCGCGCTGCACCCCCGCACCCAGGCGATGGTCACCACGGCCGGGAGCGTCGACTGGGTCGTCGTCTCGACCGAGGTGGAGGCGTTGCAGCTGGAGTACTCCTGGATCAAGGAGTACGACCCTAGGTTCAATGTGCGCTACCGCGACGACAAGAGCTATCCCAACCTCGCCGTCACGCTGGGGGAGGACTATCCCCGGTTACAGGTCATGCGGGGGAGCAAGAAGAAGGGCGTCCGTTACTTCGGCCCCTACGCCCACGCTTGGGCGATCCGGGAGACGCTGGACCTGCTGCTGCGGGTCTTCCCCGCCCGGACCTGCAGCGCCGGAGTCTTTCGCCGAGCCGAACAGATCGGTCGACCCTGCCTGCTCGGCGACATTGGCAAATGCTCGGCCCCCTGCGTAGGCCGGGTAAGTAAGGAGCAGCACCGCGCCATCGTCGATGACTTCTGCGACTTCATGGCCGGCAAGACCGATCGCATGGTTCGCCGGCTGGAACGGTTGATGAGGCAGGCCGCCGCCGAGCTAGATTTCGAACGAGCCGCCCGACTTCGTGACGACCTTTCCGCCCTGCAGCGTGCCATGGAGAAACAGGCTGTGGTGCTGCCGGACG
Organism: Mycobacteriales bacterium; assembly: GCA_036268755.1. Taxonomy (GTDB): domain Bacteria; phylum Actinomycetota; class Actinomycetes; order Mycobacteriales; family QHCE01; genus DATATO01. The sequence goes on from DATATO010000253.1 coordinate 3,785, forward strand.
GCACCGATGCCGACGTCATCGCGTTTGCCGCGGATCCCTTTGAGGCTGCGGTCCAGGTTTTCCACGTGCGGGGTGGCCGGGTGCGCGGCCAGCGTGGCTGGGTGATCGAGCGGATCCACGAGGAAAACGTCGGCGAGCTGGTCGAGCAGTTCTGCCTCCAGATTTACGGTGAGGCCACCGACGCAGGTCGGCAGGGCGGCGGCACGGCGGCCAACGACGCTATCCCGCGCGAGGTCTTGGTGGAGGAACTGCCGGAAGATTGGGAGGCGTTGGCGGAGCTGCTGACATTTGAGCGCGGCGCGCAGGTGACGCTGCGGATCCCGCAGCGCGGCGACAAACGCGCCCTGCTTGAGACGGTGCGTCGCAACGCCGAACAGGCCCTGGCGCAGCACAAACTCAAGCGCTCGACCGACCTCACCGCCCGGTCGGCGGCGCTTGCCGAGTTACAGGAACATCTCGGGCTTTCCGATGCGCCGCTGCGCATCGAATGCTACGACGTCTCCCACATCTCCGGCTCCGACCCGGTCGCCAGCATGGTCGTCTTCGAGGACGGAATTCCCCGGAAGTCCGAGTATCGCAAGTTCGCCATCGCGGAGCCGCTGGACCCGTCGCACGGCCATGATGACACCGCTGCCATGGCGCAAGTGCTGCGCCGCAGGTTCAGCCGCTACCTGCAGGCGCGCGATAGCGGCGGTGGCGGTTCCGTGGTGGATCCGCAGACCGGACGGCCTAAATCCTTCGCCTACCCGCCCAACCTGGTGGTGGTCGACGGCGGATTACCCCAGGCCAATGCGGCAAGCCAGGTGCTCGGCGAACTCGGCATCACTGACGTGGCCCTGTGCGGGCTCGCTAAGCGGCTCGAGGAGGTGTGGCTTCCCGAGGATCCGTTTCCCGTTATTTTGCCGCGCAACAGCGAGGCACTGTATTTGCTGCAGCGGGTGCGCGATGAGGCCCACCGCTTCGCCATCTCGTTTCACCGAGCTAAGCGCTCCAAACGGCTGCAGGGTTCCGAACTCGACAGCATCCCCGGTTTAGGTAAAACTCGTAGAGCAGCCCTGCTGCGGCACTTCGGTTCGGTCCGCAAGCTGCGCACGGCAAACGTCGGACAACTCGCCGACGTCGCTGGTATCGGTCCGGCCCTGGCCCGCAGTATCGTGGCCGCATTGACCGATGCTGGCGCGGCTCCATCCAATGATGGCTTAGGCCCAGCTCACGGCGCTGACGGAGCGTGAACCATCTCGTGAGTCAGGATGCCGGTATTCCTCGGATCCGGATAGAGCTACGCTCATTTGGATTCAAATACGGCGTGCCCGAAGATGTTCACTTCGTGGTTGATATGCGGTTTTTGCCCAACCCGTTCTGGGTTCCGGAGCTGAAGCCGTTTAACGGTCTCGATGCCCGGGTTCGCGACTACGTGCTTGGTCAGAACCACTCGGTCGAACACATCACGTGTTATGCGGAGATGATCTATGAACTTGCGGATCGCTACGCACGAAAAGGTAAGGACAGGCTAATGGTTGCTGTGGGTTGCACCGGGGGTAAACACCGGAGCGTCGCCGCGTCGGAGTTTCTCGCTGAGCTACTTCGGAAACGGGGCTATAGCGTCGCCGCAACCCACGGTGACTTGGGCCGTGAGTGAGTTCGTCGAGCCCCGCCAGGAGCGACGACGGAGGCATTGCGACCCGAAGGGTCGTTGCATTCGGTGGAGGCCATGGCCTATTTGCGTCGCTGCGAGCACTGCGCCGGCTCAAGCTTGACGAGTCGCCCGACCAAATTCTGGAAATCACCGCGGTAGTCACCGTCGCAGACGACGGTGGTTCCAGCGGCAGGATCCGGCGAGAGTTCGACATGCTTCCGCCGGGAGATCTGCGCCAGGCGTTGGTGGCTCTAGCCGGTGAGGATCGAGTTTCGGCCACTACGGCCACGCTTTTTCAGCATCGCTTCGTAGGCCACGGCGAGCTGGGCGGCCATGCCGTGGGCAACCTGCTGTTGGCGGGCCTCACCGAGGTCACGGGTTCCACGGCGGCGGCTCTGGCGCAGGCCGGAAAGATCCTGCACACCTGCGGAAGGGTCCTACCGATGTCGGCACTGCCGCTGCAGATTGAGGCCGATGTTCGTGGTGTCGACATAGATCAGCCCGACACCGTCTCGGTGGTGCGCGGCCAGACGGCTGTCGCGACGACCAGGGGCATGGTGAAGCAGGTCCGTCTGGTGCCGGCGGAGCCCCCCGCCTCCCAGGAGGTTCTGGCCGCCATCGCGAATGCCGATTGGTTGATTTTCGGCCCCGGATCGTGGTTCACCAGTGTGCTGCCACACTTTCTCGTCCCGGAGCTTCGGGATGCGATCAAGGCAAGTTCGGCCTCCCGGCTGCTCATCCTGAACCTCACCGGGGACATAGAGACGATCGGGTTGTCCACGGCGGATCTGCTGCACAGCCTGCGTCACCATGCGCCCGAGTTCCGGGCAGATGTGGTGCTGGGCGACCCGTCGGTGACTTCGGACATCAAGTCCGATTCGGACGTTACCAAAGGGACTGAGGTGGACGCCGCATTGCTCTCGGCCACCGAGACATTGGGGGCCCAACTCGTCGTGGCACCCATTGCCCGCGATGATGGCACAGCGCGGCATGCGCCCGCCGCGTTCGCGGCCGCGCTGCGGTCGATCTTCGATGCCGGGTAGGTTGTCTCTAGTAATCGTTAAGTGGGCTTTAATTTCCTGAATGGGTGAGTTGTCTGTGGCGATGACGGAGGCCGTTAAGGACGAACTCAGTCGCGTAACCATCACGAAAGCCTGCTGTCGGCGCGCCGAAGTTGCCGCCGCGCTGCGTTTCGCCGGCGGGTTGCACATCGTGGCGGGCAGGGTCGTCGTCGAGGCGGAGTTCGACGCCGGAAACGTCGCCCGTCGGCTGCGCAACGAGATCGCCGAAGTTTTCGGCCGCCCCAGCGAGGTTTCCGTGCTCGCGCCCGGTGGGTTGCGCAAGAACAGTCGATACATCGTCCGGGTGGCCAAAGGCGGTGACGATCTGGCCCGTCAGACTGGCCTGATCGACATGCACGGCCGACCGGTGCGTGGCCTTCCGCCGCAGGTCGTCTCCGCCGGGGTGTGCTGTTCCACCGCCGCCTGGCGTGGCGCGTTCCTCGCGCACGGCTCGCTGACCGAGCCCGGTCGTTCGTCAGCCCTGGAGGTCACCTGTCCCGGCCCCGAGGCCGCGCTGGCCCTGGTGGGCTCTGCGCGGCGCATGGGCGTATCCACGAAGGCACGCGAAGTGCGCGGCATCGACCGTGTAGTAATTCGCGACGGCGAGGCCATCGGCGCACTGCTGACCAGGATCGGCGCCCACTCCAGCGTGCTGGCGTGGGAGGAGCGCCGCATGCGCCGCGAGGTTCGGGCTACCGCGAACCGACTCGCCAACTTCGACGACGCGAACCTGCGCCGGTCGGTGCGGGCGGCGGTAGCGGCCGCGGCGCGCGTGGAGCGGGCCATGGAGCTGCTGCCCGATGACGCCCCCGACCACCTGTTGTCGGCCGGCCGGTTGCGGCTCGAGCACCGTCAGGCCTCGTTGGAGGAGCTGGGTGCTCTCGCCGATCCACCGCTGACCAAGGACGCAATCGCCGGACGGATCCGTCGGCTGCTCGCCATGGCCGACAAGCGAGCCCGCGACCTGGGCGTTCCGGACACCGAGTCGGTCGTCACTGCGGAAATGCTGGCGCAGTAGGCGTTCCGACTGCTGGGCCTGCCGCGCTTGCCTCTTTACGCCGAGTGCAACGAGAGGTCTCTTTCGGCGCTAGAAACGACCGTGTGGTTGCGCTCGGTAAAGAACTCTCGGCCGGACGGGTACTTGCCTACAGCGGGCCTTCAGCCGGAGTGCCATAAGTGTTAGTGCTGACTCAGAACGTCCTGTCAGATGGCTACGGTCTGCATTCTGGGGTCGATGGCTAGCAGATCTTTAGGATCAGAGGTTATGGCTGCAAAGCCGTACTCCCTAGCTAGCATCACGACGTGAGCATCGACGAGGTCATCGCCGTCGGCGTTTCGACCGAGGAAAACGCCGATTGCTTTGGCTACTGGGACCGTAATTTCTATGGCAATGGTGCGTTGGCGACGAAGGAGTAAAACCAGCGGTGCTTGCCGCGGAGATCCCCGCCAAACCTCGGCGACCGATCCGGCCGAGACTACTATCCGTTGATCCTCACCCAGCGTTTCCAATAATGCGTACAACCGGCGTTGCTTGGCTGGGGTTTCCAGGGCTATGAGTGCGCCGCTGTCCAGAACGAATCCCAGGCCTGTTCTGTCTTGGGCGGCTCTGTGGTTCACGCAGCCCTCTGCTCATGACTTAATTGGTTTTGTGCTGCCAGTTCGGCCGCGTGTATTGCCTGTTGCACCCATTGCCTGTCTTCCGATGTCGGCTCTCCACCGAGTTCATGCAACACGTCGAGGAGCATACGATGGGCCTCGGCATTCGATAGTTGGTTATCCACAGCCTCGGTGACGAAGGCAGACATCGATGGATAGTGTGCCGGGTCGCTATCCATCAGATTCTTGATGCGGGCTACCTGCTCCATAGGGAGAGTGACATTAAGCCGTTTTACGTTATCGGGCATAATCAAAACCTAACACACGATCGTGTGATCTGCTTTGCGCCAGATGTGCTCGGTATGGGTTGTCGATCGGACGGCCGCCGAGCGGTTAGCCGACGGAGTCTCGCCTGTTGGTCGAATGCGACGGTATTCGCCGTGATGATGCTGTTTTCTATGGCAGCAACCGGCTGATAGCCGGCCGACTATCAGCAATGACTCACTTCTGGTTTCTGCCCCCTGCTTTGGCTAGGATTTGGTCACGACGTCAACGATTCCCTTAGACGAAGCTCGTAACCGGCTCTCCGAATGCCGGCGAGCAGTGAGGTTGTCGCGTAACTCCCACATTCGCGGTGCGAGCGAATCCAAAAGAACGCGACGAATATCAAGCCGTCGCAGGCGTTATATAGCAAAACTCGCGTGTTATCGTTTCGGAACGGAGCTGGCGGCGCAGGCTCGATAGGACCTCGGCATCAACTATTGCGGGTGCCACCGGCTGGGGATTGCGCAAGCAAGTCTTAGGCCTGATGTCCTCGGTCCGATACATCGATAAGCGCATCGATGAAAACGCTCGCGTCTACCACGATCATGAGGCAGCGTCTCTGGTAGCGCGAATATCAGCGACTATGCCTTCCAGAGTCGCCTGGCTTCCCTGAGTAGACCACTTCGCTCAATCTCGAGGAAGGCCTCGCGGTTGGTGCTACTAGTTGCCTGTTTGGTGAGGTACTCCTTCATGTACTGCTACAGGGACTTTCCTTCGAGTTTTGCCAGATGTCGATATGCCTCGAGGACCTCGTCGTCTAAGTCGCGACCCTGGAGAGTAGCCATAGCGCTATGGTAGCGCTCCCCTCGCGCTTATTGTGCCGGGTTCCGCGTCAGTTATCGACAACCAGGCCACTACTGTCGAAGGTCATCCCTCTGCGTCGTTTCCTGGGGCCTTTATTGCCACCCTGCAGGTGATCGTTCTCTCACTGCTGGCGATAGGCTTGGATCGATACAGAAGTCTCTATAACCACACTGCACCCCTAGGAGGGTTACGTGACCGTTCGGGTTGGTATTAACGGCTTCGGCCGCATTGGGCGCAACTTCTTCCGCGCCGTGCTCGCTTCCGGCGCAGACATCGAGATCGTCGGCGTCAACGATCTCACCGACTCCGCCTCGCTCGCGCACCTGCTGAAGTACGACAGCATCTCCGGTCGGCTCGGCGAGGACATCAAGGCAACCGCCGATGAGATTTCGGTGGGTGGCCGCAGCTTTAAGGTGCTGGCCGAGCGCAATCCATCCGACCTGCCGTGGCGTGAGCTCGGCGCGGACATCGTCATCGAGTCCACCGGATTCTTCACCGACGCTAACAAGGCCAAGGCCCACGTGGATGCCGGCGCCAAGAAGGTCATCATCTCCGCCCCGGCGAAGAATGAGGACATCACCATCGTGGTCGGCGTGAACGAGCAGAAGTACGACTCCGCCGCTCACACCATCATCTCCAACGCGTCCTGCACCACCAACTGCCTGGCGCCGCTGGCCAAGGTGCTCAACGATACCTTCGGTATCGAGCGCGGTCTCATGACCACGATCCACGCCTACACCCAGGACCAGAACCTGCAGGACGGCCCGCACTCGGACCTGCGCCGCGCCCGCGCCGCCGCCCTGAACGTCGTGCCCACCTCTACCGGTGCCGCCAAGGCCATCGGGCTGGTGCTGCCCGAGCTCAAGGGCAAGCTGGACGGCTACGCACTGCGCGTGCCGGTGCCGACCGGTTCGGTCACCGACCTCACCGCGACACTGTCCCGCGAGACCACGGTCGACGAGGTCAACGCCGCGTTCCGCGCGGCCGCCGCCGGACCATTCGCCGGTCTGCTCACCTACAACGAGGACCCGATCGTCTCCTCCGACATCGTGGGCGACCCGGCGTCGTCGATCTACGACGCGCCGCTCACCAAGGTGATCGACAACCAGGTCAAGGTCGTCGGCTGGTACGACAACGAGTGGGGCTACTCCAACCGCCTGGTGGACCTCACCAAGCTCGTGGGCGCCTCACTGTGACGGCACGGGGACTGAAAGATCTGTTAAAAGCGGGTGTAGAGGGACGGCGCGTGCTGTTGCGCGCCGACCTCAACACCCCGCTTCGGGACGACCAGATCGCCGACGACGGCCGGATTCGTGCCGTACTGCCGACGATCGCCGCGCTGCGCGACGCCG
>DATATO010000254.1:0-4715 GCA_036268755.1 Mycobacteriales bacterium
GGCATCCATTGAGGATCTGACCCTCTCCGGCGGGGGTAGCGCCTTAGCCGACATTTGCATCACGATCGGCGGAACCACCTCGGTGAGCATCGGGGTCGTCAACAGCGGACCGTGTTCCTGAGCTGAGTGCTGACGCGTAGCGTACTTTTGCCGAAGGGGAGGACGTGTACGACTTCTACCGGATGGACCCGCTCGAGGTCGCCAGTGGGTCCAGGCGCGCCACTGTGGCCTTCGGCGCAGACGAGGAAGCGCCCGCGGATTGTCTCGGCGAGTTGATCTGTGATCACGTAGACGGTCTCGGTGTGCCACGTGGGGCTGGTCAGTGATCGGCATAGCTGGATGGCGAGGCTGGTATGGGGAATCTGATGTGGCGGGCACGGCGCGATGCTGAAGGTGCGGGACTAAATGCGGCCGGCCGTGGCCTTTCTCGCGGGTGCGCTCCACCGTCGGTGTCTGGGCCAGCGCACGGCCCGCAGTTGGCGGTGCAGGCTAGGCTGGTTGTGCTTTGATCGATGGCAATCACCCGTAGCAGCTAGGGAATGCCGCGGCCGAGTCGACATCATCCCGTTCCCCGCGCCGTCCGCCCTGAAGCGGGAGAACGATTCCGCCGACCTGGACGCATCCAGCGAGGAAGTCCGCGCTGCAAAGCCACCACCGATGACCGATCACATCCAGACAACCGCATACTCGCACTAAATCCCAGCCATGTAGGCGACCAGCGCCGAGATCATGTCCTCGAAGCGGGTAGTAAGTGCCGACATCGTTCGATGAGATTTCGCACCCGGCCCTGACGACCGGTTGCGGGCGCGAATTCGAGATAGGCGCGTAGTGCGCCGAGTATCCGGCCCTGACTGTGCGGCGTTCACTCAAGCTAACAGCTGCCACGGCACCACAAGTAAGTTCCGGTTAAACCCGGTTTGCAGATCACTCACCGACGCGGATCAACCCGCGCTCTTAAGTTCGTTACGTAGAGCCGGTAACGCCGGCCGCTCCTGGTAATGCTGCCCATACGGCCCATTGCACCGATGTGGCCGCCAACGGCATGATTCGCGGCATGACGGTGCCGATAATCAGATTACCCGCGGCCATCCTCGCCGTATCAGCCGTGCGTGACGGACCGCCCTTGGAACTGGACTCAGCGAAGCACACGCTTGGCGCAGCCGACGAGCGACGGGTAGCTGGTGACAGGCTGCGTATGCTGCTTCACGACCTGCAGGAAGTGCAAGAGAATTCCCACGGACGCGGGTTGGCAGTTCTCAGCAAAGAGCCGCGGGAACACGAGACTGACCTACGGCTCAGCAAGGTTTCCGCCCTCGTCAGCACCAGCGACTCGAACTCGACCAGTGGTGTGCTTCCACCGTTCGCGGCCATGGCATGGGACGGTTCTGCGGGTAGCTTGCACGCGATAACTGATGCCTTGGGTTTTCGACATCTTTACTCCCGGTCGGCTGACTCGTGGGCCGCTCTATCCACCTCGGCTCGCGCACTAGCTGCTCTGGCGCCAGCGGGGCTCGATCTTACAGCTATTGCGGTTCAGAGCCTGCTCGGTTGGCAGGTGGGTCTGCGGACTCCCTTCGCCGAGGTGTCAAAAGTTGCCCCCGGCGCTCGCCTTCATCTTTCAGGTGGCCAGGTCACGAGTGAGGAACCCGATGCGATCCAACCGGCGGCTGGTCCCCGAGGTGGTATCGATCAAGTCGTTCGGGAGGCAGCACGTCTACTCTCCACCTACCTAGCGAGCTATCTCGACGATCATCCCGACGCTGTGCTCCAGCTCACGGGTGGCCAAGACTCTAGAATCCTGCTGGCAGCGATTCCGCCTCACCGCCGCCGCGGTCTTTCAGCCATGACGCTTTCCGTACCGGGTAGCCCAGACCTCAGCATCGCCCGTGCACTAGCGGAGCGCTACTCCATGAAGCATCACGTTATCGATACATCGGGCCTCGAAAGCCTGGCTGCGCCGGAGGCGCACGACATGGTGGTCGCAGCGGCACAGCGAGTGGACTGCTCAGCTGATCCCCTTGCCTTAGCCTCGGTCTATTGGGCTGAGGCTAAGTTCGACCAACGTCCACGGCTAGGCGGCCTCGGTGGGGAAGTAGCTCGTGGCTTCTACTACCTCGGACCTGCAGAGAAAGGCACGGTGACCAAATCGCGAGTTGAGCGTCTGGCCGAGTGGCGTATGTTCACGAACGGAGCAGTACCACTGGACAGCCTCGACTCCGGATTCGCGAAATGGTCGCGGGCGGTAGCCGTGGATGTTCTGCACTCTATTTTCAACTCGTACGGTCCGGACTGGCTCACCGCGACGGATGAATTCTATCTTAACCAGCGGATGCATCGTTGGGCAGGAGTGCTCGCGACCGCGAACTGCATGGATCGCACGATAGTCCATCCTATGCTCGACGACCGCTTTATCGCGTTGGCGCGCAGCCTCAGTCCGAAAGAGAAGAGGAACTCACTGTTCTTGAGCCGGCTGTGCTGTGCTCTCGACGAGGAAATATCCGAAATTCCACTAGATAGCAGACCATCTCCCCAAGTATATGCTCGCCCGAACCTGCGAAACAAGGCGCTCCTGTCGGCAATGGCTGCTCGCCGCGCCGCCCGGAAGGTGCATCAGCGGATTGTCCGCCGACAGCGGCCATCGGCCGGTAGTGAGATACTCGCGGCGAAGATCGGCCAGTACTACGTCGAAGACTCGAGCTGCCTCGAGCGCATTGCTCAGCAGGGCATCCTGGACGAACAGTGGTTGGACCTGGTGTCGACCGGACATGTGGCTGTTGATCCCGCGTCGGTGGCAATGTTGGTCAACCTCGAGGTTGCGACCACCCGGCTGTGACAATCGGTATCGACTGCGGATCCATCCGAATCCGATTCGGAGCGCTGCACCGTCAAAGATCGGACACCGCCGTTCGTAACACTTCGCCGCAGCGGCCGATTATCAGGGTAGGTGCCGAGGTGAGGAGAGAACCACGATGGGCATGCCTCTCTACCCCAATCCTGCCTGGCGTCCGGTACGCGGAAAGCTCATGCGGCCGACCCATCCGCCCCCGTACCCTCGCGGCTACGCCCGGTTACTCGTACTCATCTTCCTGCTCTCCGTCGCTCTCCTCCTCGTCCTTCCCCCCTCCCTGACGATCCAGCAGACGCGCGTAGTACGTGAGAATGCACGGTTGAATTTATCGAAGGTGGCGTGGGAGGGCGGCTCGACTTATTGGAATAAATGGAGCTCCACCCGCCCTTGGGCCAACCCTGCATTTTTCCCTATTGGAGTGTGGTATGAATCCGTCACCACTCAATTGGACATCGATCTAGATAAGGCCGTTGGGCTCAACACCTACGTGGAGCTCACCGCTAACAGTAAAGCCGCGCTGATCCACAATGCGGGGATGTGGAGCGTCAGTGACACCCCGTTAGCCGGGTACGGAACTGAGACGGTAGGATGGCTTCTTGCGGACGAACCGGACATATACTACAAGTCAGGTAACGACCCGTGGAACGGCACCGACGGGTGGAATACCTGCATCCCTATTCAATCCAAGGGTGGTAAGTGCGGCTACACCGTGTTAGCCAAAAAAAAGGCACAACGGCCGGCTCCGCATTATGCAAATTATGGCAAGGACGTCCTCTTTTTGGATAATGATACAGACGCCGCCCAATTCGTTAATGGTTATACCGACTGGTTATCCCTAGATGAATATTGGTATTCGGAAACCCAAGTGTGCGCAGGCGGCACGAAACGTATCCCTGGCAGTGGGCCGATCAATCCCATTACGCGCAAACCCGAACTTACACCCGCAGAATGTCACCGCGCGGCGAACTACGGGGTCAACGTCGATCGAGCTCGAACGCTGGACGCCACAGACGGCAAACTTCAACCGATATGGGCCTTTGTGGAGGTTGGACACCCAATGAAGGACGCCGCCACTCCCTCGATTACCGGCCCGCAAATCAAGGGCGCAGTGATGTCCTCTCTGATCCACGGCGCCCGAGGCATTATCTACTTCAACCACAGTTTCGGCGGATCGTGCATAAGCTATCATGTGCTCCGCGAGAAATGTGGGTCAGCGGTCCGGCCCGAGGTAACTGCCCTCAACCAGCAAATCACCCGACTGGCTCCAGTTCTTAACACCCAATCTTTGCAGTGGACCTTCAGTCCGAATCTGGACACGATGCTTAAACAAACTCCCGACGGTGCTAACTATATCTTCGCTATGATGAAGGGTGGTGTAAAACCAGGCCCGCAGACGTTCACCCTACCCTCGGGACTCACCTCCACCGCCGTCACCGTAGTTGATGAGAACCGCACCCTCCCGGTTACAGGCGGGTCGTTTACCGACTGGTTCGCTGCGGAAAACAGTTACCACATTTATAAAATCGTGTCAGCTACGAGTACTTCCTCCCACTGGTGGTCGCGGTGGTGGTCGTGGGCATCACGGTGGCTGGGTGCGATGTGATACCAGGACGGTCGCCTGGCGGTCGGTGTTGGCGATCGTGGGACCAGTGGCGGGCTCTACGCCCTTACCTGCTCACGGAACAGGTCCGACAAAACTTCGTCTACCGCGACGTGAGTACCGCGCGCCGATCGCTCCTCGGGCGATCATTGGGAATTCATCCCCGGAATCGCCAGTAGTGTCGGATCGCCGGGGCGCACTGGTAACGGATGGGCTCGCTGGGGCGAGGTGGTGGATATGCACGGCGGTCAGGCAGGAGATGTCCAA
>DATATO010000255.1:0-10200 GCA_036268755.1 Mycobacteriales bacterium
TGGCTGGGCGTGCATCAGGCAAGCTATGTGAGGCTGGGTACCTTCCGGCTCCCCAACGTTACCGATCACCCCGAGCTCCCAGCCCTGCTGCCGCTGCTGGACGTGGGGAGCGTGACATTCCACGGCGACGCCGACCGCGACTGGACCACTGCGGCACTACGCGCCACGGTGCTCCGAGCGTTGGCCGCCGCTCCGGCCGCCTCGTTGGAGATTTCGGTTTTTGACCCCAAGCTCACCGGTGCACTGAGCCCGTTCGGGCGACTCCGGGTGGGTGGCGCGCACGGGCTGAGCGCTCCCGTGCTCAGTGAGCCGCTGACCGGTGCGAACGAGCTCTTGGAGCGGCTGGAGCTGTTGCGCTCCGGTGCGCTCCGGGTTGCCGAGCTCGCTGGCGTACATGACGCGGCGAGCCTCGCCCAGCTGCGTGAGATCACCGGCGAACAGCCGGAGCCGTATCGGCTAATGGTGTTGCTGAGCTACCCCTACGGCATCGACACCCGGATACAGCCGGAGCTGACCCGGCTGGTCCGCGCCGGGGGAGCCCGGGGCCTGTCCTTTCTCGTGGTCACCGACCCGGAGGCCATAACGGAGTCCGACATTGACATCGACGGTGTGCTTCGACACACCGTCGGGGTGCATGCCGCCCAGGGCGGTTTGCGCATCGACGGCATGACGACTTCGCCGGATGTAGTCGTGGCGCCCGATTCGCCGCCGAGCCGAGAACTTGTGGAGTTGGTGTGTGACCAGGTGCTGCAGGTGGCCAGTACCGCCGCCGCGCCAATGGTCGAGTTCGCCAAGTTGCTGCCAACGGCCGAGGAGTTCGGTCGGGAGGACGCGACCGACGGCGTGATCGCGCCCATCGGATACTCCGGAACCAACATTGTTGATATTCAGCTGCGCGGTGCCGATCCGGCGTTGCCGAACCTGCTGGTAGGCGGTGCCTCCGGTCAGGGCAAGTCCAACCTGCTACTGGTGTTGCTGCACAGCATCGCGGCGCGGTACAGCACCGACGAGGTGCAGATGTACCTGCTGGACTTCAAGGACGGGCTGGAGTTCGACCAACTGGGACCGGCGCCCGGCAGGCCCTACTGGTTGCCGCACGCGAAGCTCCTGGGCCTGGAGGGCGACCGATCCTTTGGACTGTCCGTGCTGCGATTTGCCGACGCCGAGTTCTCCCGGCGCGCGGAACGGTTACGTGCCGCCGGCGCCAACAGCCTCTCGGCGCTGCGCCGCAAAAACCCGGACGAAATAATGCCCCGGCTGCTGTTCGTGATCGACGAGTTTCAAATGCTTGTCGCGGACGGCGATGAGATCGGTCGCGAATCGATCAGCATCATCGAGACCCTGGCCCGGCGAGGTCGCGCGGTCGGGATTCACCTCGTCCTCGCATCGCAGACGCTGTCGGGTATCGACACGCTCGCCAGCAAGGAGCGGTCGATCTTTGGCCAGTTCCCGTGGCGAGTCAGCTTAAAGACGGAGGCCAGCGAGTCGGAGGCGGTGCTCGGCCGCGGCAATACCGAGGCCGCCCAACTGCGATACCGGGGTGAGATCATCCTCAACTCCGACTACGGGGCGCCGGACCGAAACCAGCGGGCGGTGGTCGCCTACGCGGATTCGCTCGAGCTGGACCGGCTCCGCCACACCCTGTGGAGCGCCAGCATCCCGGACGCGCCGCCGCGAGTGTTCTACGCGCGCCGGGCCAGCGACCCCGCGCAGCTAGTGGATCTGCTAGGCACCCCCCATGGCTGGCAGGGCGAGGCCGACGTCGACGCTCGTGCGATCGTCGGGCTGCCGATCGACGTGACCGATGCGCCGGTCCGGTTCGACTTCCGGGGTGACCCCGGTTGCGGACTGGCCGTGCTCGGCGACGGTCGGGACGACGCCCTGGGCGTGCTCGCGAGCGCCTCGCTTGCGCTCTCCGTTTCGCGACGGAAGCCGCAGGAGGCGCTCGCCCGGTTTGTGTTGCTCGACGGGCTGGCCTCAGGCGGCAAGCCCACCCCCGAGCTCGAGCGACTAGCGGCGGCACTTGGCAAGCGCGGTCACCATGTCGAGCTGCTCGGCAACGCCGATATCGCTGGACGCCTGATCGAACTCGGTCAACTGATGTCGGAGCGGCTGTCTAACCCGGATCAGACGCGGCCCGACCTCTCCGATGAATCCGCCGTGTATGTCATCGGGGCGGCTATGCATCGCATTTCCGGTCTGGCGCAGGTCGCCATGTCCGGCGAGTCCCCGGGAGACACGCTGTCGCAGCTGGTCCGGCAGGGACCACTGGCGAAGATGCATCTGCTCGGTTGGTGGAACAGCGCCAGGGTCTTTACCGAGCAGTTGGGCTATGAGGCGTCCCCGCTGTTGGCCGGGTTGGTGTTTCTGCGGGCGCCCGAGGCAGACGTCCAGGCCATGTGCGGGCCGTACGTGAGGTTCACGCCCAGGCCGCACCGGGGCTTATTTGTGGATCGAGGCAGTGGCGGCCAGCCGCGGGAGTTCGTGCCATTCGGTCCACTCGACGACGCACAGGCGGCTGCCGTGGGCGGGGGGCAACGATGAGCGAAGATCTCGCCGGCGCGGCGGTGCGCAGCGGCCGCGAGGAGGACTGGCTCAGCTATCTCGAGGCCGTCGCTGGACTGGGCGATCTGCCGGAACTGTGCGCCCGGCGGCACAGTGACATCGCGGCCGAGCAGGATTCCACTCTCGCCATAGCGCGCCGTCGACGGGACGCTGCGTTGCAGGAGACCGAGCGTTGGCAGACTCTGGCTAAGCGTTCCCTGTCGAACGCCCAGGCGCGGTTGATCGCCGCGAAGGTGTTGCTACCGGACGTGGGCGCCGCCGAACCGACAAATGCGTCCGCCGAGGAGCTCGTGGAGCAGTTGCACGACGCCATCGCCGATGTCGACCGCGATGTGGTGACTGTCCGCGCCGCCCGCCGCCGTGCCGAGGACGAGCGGCTCCGTGACAAGGCCGCTATCGCTGCCGCTGCGTTGCGTCGGCGTCGGCTCATCTGGATATGCGTCGGAGCCGGTGTGGTCGTGCTTCTGCTCCTACTCCTCGCGTTGTAGCCGCTCCCCTGCCGGGGCAACGCGCCTCATTGTCGCCGGCATGTGTGACATATCGCCGGAACCGCGACAACTTCTAGGAAATTGCCAATAGACCCTGCCTGGAGTGCGACGATTGGGGACGAAGTTCGACAATCACGCACGGTAACGGGGAGAGGGTGATGGCGGAGACGTCACCGACGCGAATCAGCGTCGAGGCCCAAGTGGAGGATCTGGCCGCCCCGAGCCTCACCTCGCATCCGGGCTGCCGCTCCCTGGTCATCATCCTGGGCGTCTGCGTGCTGGTGATCGGCTTGGCCCTCTCTCTCGTGGCCGGGTGGGTGCTGCAGCAGCACAGCCATAGCAGGAAGCATCAGCCCTCGCGGCACGCCGCCGTTGGTCACCGCGACGGGCAATTTTCCTTCCAGGTCAAGCAGCAGGACTGCGGGCTACATCAGCTGGGCCCTCCGGGTGACATCCAGGTGGCCAGCGGCCAATTCTGCATGTATCTCGTACACGTGGTCAATGTCGGCGATCAGCCGCGCATTCTGCTGTCGACCAACCAACGGGCGATTGACGCCAGCGGCAAGAAGTACGACGTTAACGGGCTCGCCTCGGAGGTTGCCAGCCCGGGTGGCAGGCCCTTTCCCAACCTACTGTGGCGCAACGAGGAAACCACGGTTGCCCTGGTGTACGACCTCCCGGTGGAGGTCACACCGGTCGCCTTGGAGCTGCATGACTCGCCGCTGTCCGGCGGGGTCGAACTCAAGCTCTGATCGGAGCAATGGCGAGCCGCTACACGTCCTCGCCGATGTCCTCGGCCCAGACTGCGGGATAGCGCTGTTGGAATGCCGTCATCAGATCGACACACCGGCTGTCGTTCGCCAATTCCACCTCGACCCCACGATCCCGCAGAAACTGCAGGTCGCCCGGGAATGTGACGGCTTCTCCCACCACCACTCGAGGAATTTTAAACAGCAGGAGCGCGCCGGAGCACATCTGGCACGGTGACAGCGTGGTGTACAGGGTGGTCCCGGCGTAGCTGGCCTGCCGACCGGCATTCCGCAGGCAGGCTATTTCCCCGTGCGCGATGGGGTCGCCGCGCTGCACGCGTTCGTTGTGTCCAGTGCCGAGGAGGTCGTCGTCCCGCGTGAGCGCCGCGGCGATAGGGATGGCACCGACATCGAGGCTGGCTTGAGCCTCGGTAACGATGAGAGACAGGACGCGTTGATCCGACGCAGAGAGCATTCGGCCACTGTAACGAGTAATGAGGTATCGGATCGACCGTTCACTAAATCCCTTTCGGTATTTAGTTACAAAATGCCGAATCCAGCGCTGCTAGGTGAGGCCGCGGCCGCGGGAAACGCACAGCCGAACCGTTGTCCCCGACTCGTTGGTGACTATCGAGAAATCCTCGGAGAGTGCACGCATGATCGCAAGGCCCCGGACGCGATCGCCGGGGGCCGAGGTGGCGCGCCATGTACCGAAGTCTTGAACCGTTATGGCGAGGTCACCCCCGGGCGCCTCCGCCATATCCACAATCACATCACCGGCTGTGGTTCCCAGGTAGGCGTGCTCGACCGCATTTGCGGTTGCCTCCTCGACGGCCATGGTGACATCGGTGATTTCGTTCCCGTCCGCCGCCGTGCGTGTCAGCCATCTGCCCACCATGCCCCGAATCTGGGTGAGATTAGCGGCGATCGCGCGCCGACGCAATCGCAGCGGCGGCACCGTCTCAAGCCGGGCCGCGATGATGACCACGTCGTCGCCGGCGTCAACGTCTGCGAACATCGCGTCGAAAAGGGCGTCGCACAGTTCGTCCGGGCCGCCGCCGGCGTGTGTCTGTGCCGCTGCCGCCAGGCGACGCAGGCCGACGTCGAGCAGTTCGCCGCGCCGTTCCACCAGACCATCGCTGTAGCAGACGATCACATCATGCGGGGAGAGCTGGACGGTTCCCTCGTCGGCGTCAGTGCCGGGCTCGATCCCCAGCGCCGGTCGGCGTCCCTCCCAGAGGAACCGAGGCTCGCCGCGAGCGGGGAGCAACATCGGCGGCGGATGACCTGCCGATGCATAGGTCAGCCGCCGATGTTTGAGATCGAACAGGCAGGCCGCCGTGGTGCTCGCCAAGGCGCCCGGGATTTTCTCGGCAAGCCGGTTGAGATCGGCGAGGGCCGTCGCCGGACCGCCCTGCTGTATCGCGAAGCCCTGCAGCGCACTGCGAAGCTGCGCCATCACCGCGGCGGCGCGGGGACCTTGGCCCACGACGTCGCCGACGGACAGCCACACCAACTCCGGGGAAAGCTCGATGGACTCATACCAATCACCGCCTACCCGTCCCGGCAGATCGCTGGCCCGATACTTGGCGAAGATGCGTACCCCATGCGGGCTGGGCAGGCTTGCGGGGAGCAAGTCGCGCTGCAGAGTTTCGGCTATCTCGTGCTCCACCGCGTAGAGCCGTGAGCGCTGCAACGCCTCGGTGCACCGCCGGACCACGCTGGTGATGAGGCCTTTCTCGTCGTCACTGAGCCAACCGTTGCCCAGTCCGATCGTCACGGCGCCGAGGCAGTGCCGTGACCACATCAGCGGTACACACGCCAACGCCCGGTCGCTGCCTCGTGCTCCCGGCGACGGCCATACCGGCTCATGGCGTTCCATCACTCCGCGGATGAGATTCCCGACCGGCTCCGACAGCAGACGCAGGCTGTTGCTGTCTATCTGCAGCGCCCCCGAACTGGCGGCGACATAGGTTCGGTCGGAGCGAGGGACGCGCAGCACGAACGCCGCGCCATCGGCCCCAAGCGCCGCCTCAATGTGGGCTAACGCAGTCGCGGCGACCTCCTCGGGAGTGATGGCGCGAGACAGCGCCGTCGCGAGGCTATGCAACGTGGTCTCGCGTTCTGCGCGTCGTTCGGTCGCCTCTCGGCGCGCCGTGAGCCGTTCTACGGTTTGCGCCGTGCCCTCGGTCAACCGACGACCCTCGTCCACGTCGACGCAGTAGCCGAGATAACCGGCGAAAATATCATCACCGCGGTACCGCGGCACGGCGCTTACGAGCACCCAGGCGTACTCGCCCGTCGTCTTCCGAAATCGCAGCTGACCCGCGGCCGGTGTCCGGTTCTCGACCGCGCCCCGCCACGCGGCCAGGCCGGCATCCCTATCGGCTGGGTGCACGCCCTCCAACCAGCCGTCACCGATCTCCGCGGCAACAGTGCTTCCGCGCCAGCGTAACCACGCCTCGCTCACATGGTCCAGCGCGCCCGTCGTCGTCGTGCTCCACAGCATGACGGTCGGAGACTGCGCCGCGGCACGGTATCGGCCCACGGCCCCGCCGCGACGCCAGTCACTCGACGGTTCGGCGAGCAGTTCGGCGGCGACCGCGGCCGCCAGCGTGCGAAGCAGCAGCCCGTCCTGAACCGACCAGTTTCGAACCGTGGCGTTGGTGACATGGCATACGCCGAGCACGCTGCCGGTCTCATCGAGGGCGGGACAGCCCGCCCAGGCGCCACCAAGGTCGAAACCGCCGATGGGGGGTGGCTTCGCGCTGGTGTCGGGGATCAACAGTGGCTTTGTCGTGCGGGCGACCCACCCGATCGGGGAGCACTCATCCAGCTCATCGCGGGCCGAGTCGATGGGAGTGAATTGCGCGTGGCTCACATCGAGCAGCGAGGCCGTCAGAGTAAGGAGTCGTTCGACGGCTGGGGTAGACGCATCCTTGTCCGACACGCTGCCATGCTAGCCGGGTCTTCGATCGATTCCTCGACGCTATCGGAACGGATCGTGACGGCTGCGGCAGCGAATCGGACGAATTCACCGCTATACCTTGTCCTGTCTAAGCCCCACGGGGCTAGAGTGCTCACCATGTTGCGTTCGGCAATTCTCGCGGCGGCGGAAAGCAAACGCATCGAACGCTTTGTCTCCGCTGCCCCACTTACGTCCGGTGTGGTGCGACGATTCGTCGCCGGAACGGCCGCGGAAAGTGCCGTCGCCGCTGCGCGCGAACTGCATCTCGACGGTTACAACACCACGATGGACTACTTAGGCGAAGACGTTGCCGACGCCGAGGGTGTTTCGCTCGTGGTGACCGCCTATCGCACGTTGTTAACCGGTCTTGCCGACAGCGATGCCACTGCCTTCAGCGAGGTAAGCGTCAAACTGTCGGCGCTGGGTCAAGGCTTCGATCGGCATCGTGCCCTCGCCGCGGCTGCGGAGATCTGTGAGACCGCCAACGCCGTCGGCACGACGGTCACTATCGATGCCGAGGAATACCACAGCATCGATGGAACCCTAGAGGCAGTTGCCGCACTGCGGCGCGACTATCCGGACACCGGTGCCGTACTCCAGGCATATCTGCGAAGAACCGAGGCGGACTGTCGCGACTTAGCCGGGTTGGGCTCGAGAATCAGGCTGTGTAAGGGCGCGTATGCGGCGCCGGAGTCGGTGGCCTACCAGCAGCGCCACGAGGTGAACCGCTCATACGTGCGGTGTCTCAATGTTCTGCTGGCCGGGGCCGGGCGTCCTATGGTGGCCACCCACGACCCCCTATTGATCACGATCGCCGTCGAGCGCGCCTACAGCTATCGGCGGGATCCGCACAGTTACGAGTTCCAGATGTTGTTCGGCGCCCATCCGCGGCAGCGCCAAGAGCTGTTGACCGCCGGACATTCGGTGCGAATTTATGTTCCCTACGGTGTGGCGTGGTACCGCTATCTCATGCGCCGGATGGCGGAACGGCCCGCCAACCTAGCTTTCTTCCTCCGGGCACTGGCCTCGTAGGATCGAGCGTTACTGAGTCGATCGTTACTAAGTCAGCCCGAAAGTAGCCCATATCGACTGACTAGTACAGCCATATGACCTGCAATATGGCTACTTTCGTTCTGATTAGTAATCTGTACAGGTCTGGAGCGAGTCGTGACGGTAGCTATTGTCGGTGTCGGAACCGTAGGCGAGGTCCTGCTGGGCGGGATGCTTCGGGCCGGCCGAACCCCCGATCAAATCCTGGTGGTCGCCCGGCGCGCCAGCCGAGGTGAGGAGATACGGCACCGCTACGGCGTGGCCGTTCGGGATCTCAAACAGGCTGCCGCGGAGGCAACCACGCTGCTCATCTGTGTGAAGCCGCAGGACATATCCTCGCTCCTTGCCGAGCTCGTCCCGCACGTCACCGACCGGCATCTGGTCATCTCTGTCGCGGCGGGGGTGCCGACCACCTTCATCGAGCAGAGCCTGGGCGTCGCGGTCCCAGTGGTCAGGGCGATGCCCAACACTCCGGCGCTGGTCGACCAGGCGATGAGCGCCGTGAGCGCAGGAGCCCATGCGTCCTCGCAGCACCTAGCCGTCGCGGAGGAACTGTTGCTGCCGGTGGGCAGGGTGCTACGGGTGCCCGAGTATCAACTCGACGCCGTGACCGCCCTGTCGGGATCTGGTCCTGCTTATTTCTTCTACCTAGTGGAGGCGATGATCGACGCCGGGATCCTGCTTGGCCTGCCGCGAAGTATGGCCGCAGACCTGGTGGTGCAGACGGCATTGGGTGCCGCCACCATGCTTCGCGATTCGGGGGAGCACCCTGTCAAGCTGCGGGAGGCCGTTACGTCGCCCGCCGGCACCACCATCAATGCCATCGTCGAGTTGGAGAAACACGGCGTCAGGGCGGCGTTGATCGCGGCCATCTCCGCGGCCCGTGACCGCTCGGCCGAGCTTGCCGCCGGATTTACTCCGTTGGAACGGTAGCCAAGTACAGAGCGATATCGAGCGACGATTACCCTGTAGGAAAGACGTTAGCGTCCGGTTTGCCGAGCGCCCGCTAATAATTTTCGTCAGGTCGCGGTGGTAGCAGTTCAGTAACCGTGTTTTTCTGCGAACGCGGGAGTGATCCTTTCGCGGACGCTCTCTTATTCGGACGGAAGGGACAAGTATGGGTTCGGTCGTAAAGAAGCGCCGCAAGCGTATGTCGAAGAAAAAGCACCGTAAGCTTCTCAAGAAGACGCGCGTGCAGCGCCGCAACAAGAAATAGCCCGGCCCGCCGCGCCCTCCTGGGTGGCAGTCGCCGATGTTAGGCAACTTGTGCCAAGTTGGTTCCCCAACTTGGCACAAGTTGCCTCTTATTTTGTCCTGACATGGGAGCGCGAAATAGCGATAAGGGCCACCCGGAATCCGGGTGGCCCTTATCGGGCTGTAGCTAGTTCTTTGGTTTGAAGATTCCGCCGAGCCAATCGGGGATTTGACCGTCCGGCCGGCCGCTCGGGGCCGGCTGCTGGGGAAGCAGACCCGGCTGCTGACTATTTGTCGGAGTTGTCGACGGTGCCCCGTTAGCGCTGGGCGAGTTAACACCCGGTGCGCTAGGCGTATTTGGTGCCTTTTCTCCCGGCTGCGCCGGTTTCTTAGCGCCATTAACTGGGACGGAAGAACAGGCCTGTGCGAGTGGTCCCAGGTCATCGGAGTTTTGCTGACCCACGACGCCGTGCTTGCAGCCCAGCGTGGACCGCAGCCCCTGCGAGCGCTGCTGAACTGCATCCAACATAGTCAGAGAGTTCGCGGCGCGCGTCCGCTTATCCCCGGAGAGATCGCCGAGCCAGTTCGAGAGATTCTGCCGCTGTGACACGACGAATCTATCGATGGTGTCGAGCGGAGCCGTTGAGTCGCGATCCATGGCCGCTGTCCCCAGATCGTGCATAGCGCTACGGGTCTCGGCATCGGCGTCGCTCAGAGTGGAACTGATCTTGGTTATACCCGTGATCGACTCTGCCTCATTGAGGCGAGTGCGCGCGAACTGAAGGTGAAGTTCACCTCGGCTGACATCCGACCCGGCGAGAGCGAGCTGCGCGGTTTCTTTGTTGCGCTTGAGACCATAAAGCGCTTCTCCGGGCTTGGCGTTTCCACTGGCCATTCCGACGCTGGAGAGCCCCAGCAGAACGGCGAGGGTTCCGGTCAGTAGAGCTAGGCGGCGGGGGACTCGGCGTGGGGTTCCTTCCTTGCGGCGAAGACCCTGGTAGTGGCCCAACCAGCCCTTTGATCTACTCGAATTGGCTGGAGCAACGCTCGCAGAGTTCGCCTCCTGCACCGCTGCGACGGCCATAAGCCGAGTGCGGAAACGGGCGGCAAATTCGGGGTCGGGGTGCACCGTGCTTCCCACCCGGTTCAGCTGTCGAGTGACGCCGAGAAGGGGGGATAGATCGTT